>JAMIQN010000065.1:0-1837 GCA_035914595.1 Chitinophagaceae bacterium
CATCTTGGCAATTATTTCGGAGCCATCCGCAATTATGTGAAGATGCAGGCCGATTATCACTGCTATTTTTTTGTAGCCGATTATCACAGCCTGACCACCCACCCGGACCCTAAGGATTTGAAAGCAAATGTCTTCCGCGTATTGGCTGAAAACATTGCCTCCGGCCTCGACCCACAGCAGTCTGCCTTCTACGCCCAGAGCGATATTCCCGAAATACCGGAGCTGTATCTGATGCTGAACATGCTTGCCTACAAAGGCGAACTAGAGAAGGTGCCCACCTTCAAAGACAAGGTGCGCAGCCAACCAGATAATGTAAACGCAGGCCTGCTGACCTATCCCGTGCTGATGGCTGCCGACATCCTCATTCATCGCGCCGTGAAGGTGCCCGTGGGCAAGGATCAGGAGCAGCATTTAGAGATGGCGCGCAACTTCGCGCAGCGCTTCAACAACCGTTATGGTGAGCTGTTTCCCGAGCCACAGGCCTTCAACTACGGCGACCAATTAGTGAAGGTCATGAGCCTGGATGGCAGCGGCTCTAAGATGAGCAAGAGTGAAAATGAGAATGCCACCATCTACCTCGCCGACTCAGATGAGGCCATTCGCAAAAAAGTGATGAAGGCCAAGACGGACAGCGGCCCTACCGAGGCCAACAGCGCAATGCCGCCTTATATCGAAAGCCTTTTTGAGCTGATGAGCCTCGTCAGCGATGCCGAGCAGGTGGCTCATTACCGTGCCGCTTTCAGCAATTGCAGCATTCGCTATGGCGATATGAAAAAGCAATTAGCTGAGGATATGGTGCGCTTTGTAGGCCCCATCCGCGACCGCGCCACCGAGCTTCAAAAAGACGAGGACGGCCTCCGCAAAATTCTCCGCCATGGGGCAGAGCAGGCACGTGCCAGCGCTTCCCAAACGATTGCATTGGCCCGCAAGGCCATCGGCATCCATTACTACTGATTTCTGTGTGCCCATTTCCTGTGGGCCTTCCTCCGGCACCATGCATTCCCCTTCGTTCGACATTCCCTGCGACGCCCATGAAGCGGCCCTGCTAGAGAAAATAGCTGCTGCCGCTGCCACACTCGGAACACCCGCTTACCTCATCGGGGGCTTCGTGCGCGATAAAATCATTGGCCGCCCCACGAAGGATATGGACATTGTGTGCGTAGGCGATGGCATTGCGCTGGCGCATGAAGTGGCGAAGCACAGCCGTCCCCGGCCACAGGTGGCTTTCTTCAAAAATTTTGGAACGGCGCAAATCAGAATGGCAGGCATGGACGTGGAGTTTGTAGGCGCCCGTAAGGAGTCGTACCGCGCCGATTCGCGGAAGCCGGAGGTGGAGCCTGGCAGCCTGGAAGAGGACCAAAACCGCCGCGACTTCACTATCAATGCGCTGGCTATTTCGCTCAACGAAGCCGATTTTGGAAAGCTGCTGGACCCCTTTGGTGGCCTGCAAGACATTGAAACAAAACTGATTCGCACGCCGCTGGACCCCGATATCACTTTCTCGGACGACCCGCTGCGCATGATGCGCGCCATCCGATTTGCCACCCAGCTTGGCTATCACATCCTGCCGGAAACCTTTGAAGCCATTCGGCGCCATGCAGAACGGATTCGCATCAGTTCTATCGAGCGCATGACCGATGAACTGCTGAAGATGATGCGCACGCCCAGGCCTTCCGTCGGTTTTGACCTGCTGTTCCGCGCCGGCCTGCTGGAGCATTTCTTCCCGCAGATGGTGGCACTGGCCGGCACCGAGATGCGCGAGGGCAAAGGCCATAAAGACAATTTCTACCATACGCTGCAGGTGCTGGACAATGTCTGTGCCCGCAGTGAAAACATC
>JAMIQN010000066.1:0-2604 GCA_035914595.1 Chitinophagaceae bacterium
TGGTGCGGCCCGTCACCACAATACGATAGGGGTTGAGGGAAACGAAGCGAATGGTGTCGCCAATATTATAGCCCCAGAGGCCTGCGTTGCTGTTGATGATGAGGGCGTAATTCTCGCCAATCTTTACCTCTGAAAGGCGTAGGCGGGTGGGTTTTTCATTGAAAATTTCAGCCGCTGGCACAAACTCGAAAAAGATGCCACTATCGGTATTCAGCAGGAGGCCTTCCTGATCGAGCGTGTCCTGAAAGGCGAAGAATCCTTCGGAGGCGGGGAAGGTTTCAAGGGTATCCACCGGCCCTCCAACGGAGTCCAAAAGCTTGGCTTTGTAAGGTTCGAAGGCAACGCCGCCGTGCACAATTACCTGCAGATTGGGGAATATTTGTTTGATCTTCTTACCACCGCTCTTTTCCTGAAGCCAGTCGAAATACATCTGTATCCAGGGCGGAATACCGGAGATCAGGCGCATATCCTGACTGATGGTTTCATCCACAATCTTGCTCAGCTTGGTTTCCCAGTCGTCAATGCAGTTGGTTTCGAAAGAAGGAAGCTGGTTGGAGCGCAGATAGCGTGGCACAAAATGGTTGACGATACCGCTGAGCCGGCCGGTGGGTATGCCGCCCACACGCTCCAGCACGGGCGAGCCGGACAGGAAAATCATTTTGCCATCGGCGAAGGCAGGTTTTCCACTTTCTGCCATGTAGCAAAGCAGTGCGTTTCGTGCCGTGTCAATATGGTTGCTGATGGAATCCTTGCTGATGGGGATATACTTGATGCCGCTGGTAGTGCCGCTGGTCTTTGCGAGATACATCGGCCTGCCTTTCCAAAGCACATTTTCCCGCCCTGCCTTGACCCGGTCTATGTACGGTGCAAAGGCCTCGTAGTCTCGAATAGGTACTACCTGTTGAAAGGCGGCATAGTCCGAAACATCTTTGAGGTGATGATCCTTGCCGAAGTCAGTACGGGCGCCGCCTTTCAGAAGCTGGCTGAGGATAGCCTGCTGGTCAGCGACGGCAGTCATCATTCCCTTTCGGATGCGGCCGTTAACGATTGACGCATAGGGCCGAGCGAGGAAGGACTTGAATTTCATCGATGAGCGAAGAACGGTTAAAAATAATCCACAGCCGTGGATAACTTAAAGTTGCAAGGCGGTATGTGTCGGGTGAATTTTAGTGCGGAATATTTGGCGAAGCTCTTTGAATTTAATTTGCACTGAGAGGGCGAGTTGCATTACTTTTGCGCGAAATTTTTTTGACATTCATGTTCGCGATAGTAACAATAGCCGGCCAGCAGTTTAAAGTGCGCAGCGGCCAGGAAATCTTCGTTCACCGCCTGGCAGGCAATGTGGGCGACAAGGTGTCATTCAGCGAGGTCCTGATGACGGGAAGTGAAAATGGAATCAAAGCCGGCGCAGGCCTTTCTGCTACCGTAGAAGCTGAGATCCTGGATCATTTGAAGGGAGACAAAGTCCTTATCTTCAAAAAGAACCGTCGTAAAGGCTATCAGAAACTCAATGGCCACCGCCAGTATCTGACCAAAATCCGTATTGGGGCCATTGCGTAAGCGATCAACCACTCCATCCATAACAATCACTGCATAACATAGGAAATGGCACATAAAAAAGGTGAAGGCTCGGTAAAAAACGGCCGCGATTCACGCAGCAAGCGCCTCGGTGTAAAGATTTTCGGCGGCCAGCCCGCTATCAACGGTAACATCATTGTACGCCAGCGCGGCACAGTGTATCATCCCGGAGAAGGCGTAGGCCTGGGTAAGGATTTTACGATCTATGCAACTCGTGACGGGATTGTAGAGTATCGTAAGACACGAGGTAAGACGCTCATCAGCGTTGCCGAACTGCCTGCTGCCGAAGCGTAAGTATCAAAGAGCGGTAGAGAAGTTCTTTCAAGTCGGGAAAACCAAAGTATTCAGCGCGCCTCACAACCGCGCTGTGTGCATTGTTGCTGTTCGGGAAAATAACGAAACAACCTGTGGGGCATCACAACTAACCCGCCCCCAGTTGCGATACAGTTTTTTGTTTAACCCTTAAATTTCACAACCATGGCAACAGCAAAAAAAGCTGCTCCTAAGAAAGCAGCCGCCAAGAAAGCAGCGCCGAAAAAGGCAGCCGCAAAAAAAGCTCCTGCTAAGAAGGCAGCAGCTCCAAAGAAAGCAGCCGCCAAGAAGGCTCCTGCTAAGAAGGCCGCAGCTCCAAAGAAGGCCGCAGCCAAGAAGGCTCCTGCTAAGAAGGCCGCAGCTCCAAAGAAGGCCGCAGCCAAGAAAGCACCTGCTAAGAAAGCTGCCCCTAAGGCCGGCAACGGTTCTTCTGCTTCCTAAGACATGTAAGCACGGGGGAATCCCCTCTATCAAGAGACCACGCAGGTGGTCTCTTTTTTTGTGTTTGGAAGGGGGGCTTATTGGGTTGGGTCGGACGAGGAGGAGAATGGGTAATGGCGGGTAACGGGTTCGGCTACATAAGTACTTTGGGGGTACCGACACCGCCGTATGTTACAACCTAAAAAAGTATATGAAGTTTAGTAGTCGAACTTCTAAAACCAATGTGCAAGCCCTGGCAAAACCCATAAGGACAGCCGTTTTTGGCCGGATGGA
>JAMIQN010000067.1:0-7778 GCA_035914595.1 Chitinophagaceae bacterium
TGGGGTCGCTGACATCACCCAGCTTGGCGGCGTAAGCCCAGCGAACGATATCGCGGGAAAGGCCTAGGCCGGGAATCACGTAGTCTTGCGGGCGAACGTCATTGGCCACCTTACGGTCGTAGTTTTTCTTCTTGATGCCATCATCAAAAGCCTGCTTGGTGCGGTTGCTGCCGGCAAAGTCATTGGCTTTCGCAAACTGGGCCTGGTCTGCCTTTTGGCCGATGTTGAGCGTCTTGGTCACCGTAGCAATTTTCACGGCAGGTTCAAAAGCCTTTTGGTCGGTGATGTGGATTACGTGCCAGCCAAATTGCGTGTGTACAACCGTGTCCTGACCGGTAGTGCCGAGGAAGCAGAAACTATTGAACTCAGGCACCATCTGGCCATAGGTGAAATAGCCGAGGTCACCACCTTTGACCTTGCTGCCCGGATCGTCTGAAAACTTCACGGCCAAAGAATCAAAAGAAATACCGTGGCGGTAGGCCGTGAGGATGCTGTCGGCACGCTGATGTGCGAGCGTGTCGCTCAGGCCCTGTGGATTTTGCTGGCTTTGGGTGGCGATGAGGATGTGCTGAGCGCGCACGGAGTCCGGCAACTGCTTGCGACCCACAATCTTCACCATCTTGAAATCGCCATTTTCAAAGAAAGGACCGACAACGGTGCCTACGCCGGCGGATAGAATCGAATCGGCCATCGGGCTGTGGTAGCGGCTCTTCGTAACATAAACCTCGGCACCACGCTGCTCTGAATAGCGATTGACAAAGGCTTCATCATTGGTGGCCGTTGCAAATTGAGCGCGAATCTTTTCGAGTGCTCCCAGCGACTGCGCCGTATCATCAGCATCGGGCTTCACATCGAAGCTTACATACTCAAGATTGCGTGTGGGCTGCAGCAGCATAAACTGCTCTTTGTGGCGCTGCATGTAGTCCTTCATATCCGCGTCGCTGACCTTCACGTTTGCATCCGGGATGCTGGTGTAGGGAACGTTCACGTAGCGAATATTGGCCATCATGTGCTCCTGCTTGGCGTTCATAGCTTCGACAGCCTTAGGCACATAAGCAGCGCCGGCAATCATAGCCGTGTATTTCTGGAAGCGGCGTGAGCGAATAAGGAAGGTTTTCAGCGATTCCCATTGCTGGCCCAGCTCCTGCAGCTTCGGCTCCTGGCTCTTGCGCACTTCGGATTCGAATTCGGTCACCATGCGCGGGTCCCACTGCTGGATGCCGAACACGATGCTGAAGAATTGCTGAATGGCAGGGTCCGGATTGGCACCGGAAGTCATTTCCTTAATCTCAGTGGGCGACACCACGATGCCGAGCTTGTCGCAGTCGGCTTCCATGATTTTCTCATTCACCAACTGGTCGAAAAGCTGCTGACGAAGCTGTGCCTGCTCCTCTTCCGTCATGGGCTGGCCTTTCCGGAAGATTTCTGAAAGAGCTATGTAGTCTTGGGAAACCTTAGAGAAGGTGCGGCCATCAATGCCTTTGCCATTCACTTTTACTACGTCAGTATCCCGGCCAAAAAGGTTATTGAAGCCGCCATTGAGGCCCTCAGACAAGATGAAAGCCACGAGAGATAGTGCAATGATCCCACCAGCCAGTTTCGCGTAGCGATCCCGGATTTTCTGAATTACCGCCATTTAAAGAGAGAGAATTGTGTGTGTCAGGGATTTTTCTAAAGGCGGCAAATTTAGAGGAAAATGATATTCACACAGGGAGTGGATAAGGAGCCTTTCGGCCCGGCTCAATGGTTCTAAAAACGCCTGTTTCAAAAGGCTCTGAGGCAAGTCAGCCCCTGCCGGAAATGGATTGCTTCGCTGGGTAGGTTCTGTCATTTTATTTCATAGAAAAAAGGATGGCAGCCGATGAACAGATTGCTGTTCAAAGCAGCCATCAGCCTTCCCTTGCATTGGCGTCCAAAGCATCCCAACTCGCTTCACTTACATTTGCTGGTTTCCAACGTCCTTCGATAGCTATGTTTAATCTCGTTTTGTTTGGGCCTCCGGGCAGTGGTAAGGGTACTCAGTCGGTTCATATTGTAGAGCGCTACGGTTTGTGTCATATTTCTACCGGTGAGCTTTTGCGCCGGGAAGTTGCGAATCAAAGCCCCCTGGGTGTAGAGGCACGGAAGTATATGGATCAGGGCCTGCTGGTTCCGGATGAAGTGGTCATCGGCATGATTTCCTCCTTAATTGATGAAAACCCGGAGGCACGGGGCTTCATCTTCGATGGCTTCCCGCGGACCCGCCCGCAGGCGGAGGCTTTGGACGCATTGCTTCAGTTTAAGGAAACCCAAATTCACCTCGTGCTGTCGCTGGAAGTGCCGCAGGAAGAACTGACCCGCCGGATGCTGGGCCGCGCCGTAACCTCCGGCCGCAGCGACGACAATGCAGACGTGATTGTCCGCCGGATTGAAGAATACAAGGAAAAGACCAGCCCGGTTGCCCAGTATTACGATATGCAGGGCAAGCTGGAAGTCATCCGTGGCAACCTTGGGATTGAAGAAACCTTCCAGGCCCTGGGCCGGCAGATTGACAAGCACCTGCTGCCGGTGAGCTAAGGCCATACCGTATTCGACCTTTTTCTAGCCCTAAGACATTGCGCTTTTCTAACCTGCTTCGCTTCGCCTCGCTGCTCGTATTGCTGGTCACGGCATTTGGCAGTGTTGCGCAAACGGCAGGCAAGGAGAATTTGCGCCAGCCGCGCATTTTGCTGATTGTGGACGCCTCCTCGTCCATGCTGCAACCCTGGAACGGGAATACCAGCCGCTTCAAAGCTGCCGGCCAGCTTGTGGTGCGCCTCATGGACAGCATCTATGCCGTGAATCCGGCAGTGGAGTTTGGTCTGCGCGTTTACGGTCATCAAAGCCCGGCTCAGAATAATGACTGCTTCGATAGCCGGCAGGAAGTGTTGTTCTCTAAGAATAATGTGACTCAGATGGACCTGCGTTTGTCGAGCATTCGGCCCTTTGGCGTGTCGCCGATTGCTTATTCACTGGAGGAAGCGGCCAACAATGACCTCGTGGATGAAGTGCATAATGCATACAGCATCATCCTGATAACGGACGGCGGCGAGAGCTGTGGCGGCGACATCTGCCAGGTGATGCGCGAGCTGATTGACCGGAAGATTTTTTTCAAGCCCTATATCCTGAGCATGGTGGACTATGCGCCGCTGCGCAAGGTGTATGAATGTTTCGGAAGGTATCTGCAGGTAGCGAAGCCGGATGATATTCCAAACGCGATTCACAACATCGTAGAAGCTTATCGTCCTGCCCTTTCTGCACCTATTATGGTCACAAAGCTGGACACGGTGCCGACGCCCAAAGTCCGGATTCTTACCGTGACCAAGACGCCGTTACCCAAGCCAAACGAGTCGGTTCCGGTGATTGATGCGCTTCGCTATTACATCCTTCCGCAGGGCCGCCCCATTCGCTACACACCTGCCTGGAATTACACGTTCCGTAAGGTTCATCTACCCTTTATTGCTGCTGAAAAAGAGCAGGTTGCATCGCTCAATCCGGAATCCGGCCCCAAGACGCTGCCTGCACAAAAAATCAATACGGCCCACTCGGTAGGTGCTATCAATCCCAACGTGGCAATCAAGCTGCCGGATATTCCTGCGGAGAAAAAAGACACGGCTACGCGCACGAAAGTGACGATTACCACTCTGCCGCCGGTGGCTACAAGCACGAAGGCCGTAACCCCCGTTCGCCCTGCTACACCAAAGCCAACGGAGGTCACCTACACCCGCGAAACCGAAGATGCCAAGGAGACCAGCCTGGCCATTCTTTTCACCAACGGGCATGGTAAGTTTTATTCCACCACACCCAAGTTGCAGCTTCTGGATGCTGCTACCGGTAAGCTTGTCAAAGAATTTTATCGCACCGTGGATGCGGCCGGCAATCCGGATCCCCAGGTGATTCCTGCAGGCACCTACAACCTGCGCGTTGCCGGCCAGACCAACCTGCTGATGCGCCGCGTGCTGGTTGAGGCAAACAAGAAAAACAAGTTGATCGTCAAGGTTTCCAACGGCTCTTTGCGTTTTGAATACTACAATTCACCAGGCCGCCCGATTACGGAGTACGAGGCGCTCGTCAACATTCGCTTTGAGCCGGGGCCTACCATCCATCAGCGCTGCACGGCTGAGTTAGAGTATCCTCCCGGCAACTACTACATCGAAGTGAATACGATGCCCATCACGCGCTTCAATGTGGACATTGACTTTGGAGCCACCTCTGTCGTCTATCTGCCGGAGCCGGGCTTCGTTCAGTTCACCAACACCACGCCCAAAGGCAAGGTGATGCTTTATGCGCCCCTGGGCAATCAGTTTGTCCGCTTTGTGGACCTCAACATCACCGGCAACCCTGCCTCGCAGAAGCTGCGCCTGAAGCCGGGGGCCTACGAAGCACACTGGGTGAAACATCCGGAGTTGCCATACCAAACCGAGACGATTGAGCATTTCAACGTCAAGAGCAATTCACTGACTACGATTGAGCTGCATTAAGGGACAGGCAGTACGCGAAGGTCAGTTTATGCAAAGGCATCAGTTTAGTTCGTAAATTTGAGATCAACAAGTAGAGGGAAAGACACCAATCTCTTGGTGCCGTTTCGTTCAAAAACCGTAGAAAATTATCCATCATGGCCAGCGTAAAAATAACTATGGAGCTTACGGGAGTCCTTGTTCCTGATAAAGCCAGTGGCGGGTTTTCAGCGTTTTTCGCCGAGTTTCCTGAGGCAATTGCCTATGGCAATAGTGAGGATGAGGCGGAGAACCGATTGGTAGAGATATTTCGGATAATGATGAGCGATAGAAAGCAGGAGTCTTTGAAAGACTACCTCGCGACAGAACAGCCATATTTTACTCGTGCTCTAAAAATGGTTTCTGTATGACTCGGGAAGATTTAGCAGATTGGCTTCAATACCATGGTTGTACTCCAGAACCAATAGAGGGCACTAACGTAACGGGTTGGCAAATCAAGTTTGTCAACCCGTTGAACAATAGGTACGCTTATTTGGACACACCACTGAATACGAAAGTTGTCCCCGATTATTTTGCCTGTCATGTGTGTATGACTCTTGGAATTCCTATTCCTGATTGTGCATCAAGCCACAAGCCACTCTACGATGAAATTAGAGAGAAGTTGGGGAAGCCGCGACGAAGCCATGATTAGGGTTGACTTGATGACCCATGGGAAAGTTGCATTATTCGGTTGCTAACATTCGAACTTGGGCTTCACTTACCTCAGCCGCAAAGAGAAGGAAGAAGAGACCGCCTGACGCAGGCCGCCGCCTTACCTTGCGCCGATGCAATCCGGACTGCTGCTGGCTATTGTGCTGGCCTATTTCGCGCTCCTGCTGGCCATCGCGTTTTATACCTCCCGCCACTCCGACAACGAAAGTTTTTTTATCGGCAACCGCTCCTCCCGCTGGTGGGTGGTGGCCTTTGGCATGGTGGGCACCTCGCTGAGCGGCATGACTTTCATCTCCGTGCCGGGCACGGTGGGCTTGCAACACGAAGCCGGTGGCCCTTTCGGCGGTTTCACCTATTTCGAAGTGGTCATCGGTTATTGGATTGGCTATTTCGTAGTAGCCTTTATGCTGCTGCCGCTCTACTACAGGCTGAAGCTTACTTCCATCTATTCCTATCTCGACCAGCGTTTTGGCAATACGAGCTACAAAACGGGGGCGCTCTTTTTCATCCTTTCGAGGACGCTGGGAGCCACGCTCCGCCTGTATCTCGTCATCAAGGTGCTGGAGCTTTTTGTACTGAAAGAAATGGGCATCTCCTTTGAATTGTCGGCGGTGGTGATTCTGGCGCTCATCCTTCTTTACACCTATCGCGGCGGGGTAAAAACCATCGTGTGGACCGATACCCTTCAAACCACCTTCATGCTGCTGGCCTTGATCACCTGCGTGGTGTATATGCTGCATTCCTTAGGTCTTTCTTTCGGCGGTGCCTGGCAGGAAATGGGAGAGAAGGGCCTGACACGTCTTTTCGTCACCGAGCCGGCGAGTGGTAAGTTTTTCCTGAAAGAAATCATTGGCGGAGCTTTCATCACCATTGCTATGACAGGCCTGGACCAGGAGATGATGCAAAAAAATATCTCCGTTCGCACCCTGGGCGGCTCGCAGAAAAACATGATTGTGTTGAATTTTCTGCAGGTGGGCGTGGTGTTTCTCTTCCTCACCTTGGGTGGTCTGTTGTTTCTTTTTGCATCAAAAAATGGGGCCGGCTATGCGGCAGGTGCGGATGGCTGGAAGCTGCTCTGGACAAATGGAGCCGGTGCCACCGTCAATGCAAGTGGTGACAATCTGTTTCCCATGTTTGCCATTCATCATGCTCCCTTCTTCATCACCGTCTGCTTTATGATCGGCCTCATCTCGGCCCTCTTCCCTTCGGCAGATGGCGCCCTGACCGCCCTCACTTCTTCCTTCTGTATTGATATCATCGGCATGAAGCGCCGCAGCGACTGGGACGAGCGCCGGAAGCGCAACGTGCGCCTGATTGTGCACAATGCATTTGCCCTGATCTTCCTGGCCTGTGTCTTTTTCTTTCGCGCCACCGACAATGGCTCCTTGATTCAAACCCTGCTGGTGGTGGCCGGCTACACGTATGGTCCCCTGCTGGGTCTATTTGCCTTTGGCATCCTGACGCGCCGCAAGCCCCGCGAGCTGGCCGTGCCGCTGATCTGCATTGCTGCACCGATCATCTGCTACCTGCTAAAAAGCTATGAAAAAGAATGGCTGGGCGGCTACGTGATCGGCACCGAACTATTGCCCATCAATGCCGCCTTGACCTTTATCGGGCTATTCCTGTTTTCGCGGCGCATGAAGAAAACAGAGCTTTCTGTCGCCTGAAAAGGATGGTAGGGAAAGGCGGCCCACACAGCCCTGATGCTGCTTTACAAACTGCCGCACCTTTGTAAGACTCCTCACAGGAATTTTCTGGTAACCCTAAAAGAAGCACCGGCAAAAGCCGGCCGGATTTCACTTGAAAGAGCAACTCAACAACATCAAACTCCGCGATTGGGCCGAGACCCGCGCGCATAGTAGCTGGCAGATTTTTAAGATCATGGCAGAGTTCGTTCAGGGCTTTGACATGTTGGCCAAAGTGGGGCCCTGTGTCACCATTTTCGGCTCGGCGCGCACGCAGGCAGGCAGCAAGTATTATGAGCTGGCAGTAGAAATCGCACGCCAGTTTGCGGAGGAAGGTTTTGGCATCATCACGGGCGGTGGCCCCGGCATCATGGAGGCAGGAAACAAGGGTGCTCATCTGGCCGGCGGTCGCAGCATCGGGCTGAACATCGAGCTGCCGTTTGAACAACATGTCAACCCCTTTATTGAGCGCGGTAACAGCATCAATTTCGATTACTTCTTTGTTCGAAAAGTAATGTTCACCAAGTACTCGCAGGGCTTCATCATGATGCCCGGCGGCTGGGGGACGATGGATGAATTTTTTGAAGTAGCCACCCTCATCCAGACCCACAAATTCACGCAGACACCCATGGTGTGTGTCGGCAGCAGCTACTGGAGCGGCCTGTTCCAATGGATGCGCGAAACCATGCTGGAGGCAGAAGGCAATATTTCCCCGGGCGACCTGGAGATGATTAAAATTTACGATTCGGCGGAAGAAGTGGTGGATTACTTCCGCGAGTTCTATACCCACAATAAGCTCGGCCCCAATTTCTAATCCCTACATCCTTTTCAAAAGAAGCAAGCAGGCTTCAAAACCGATTCAGGAATGGAACACAGCTTCAAAGCCTACAACGACTACGCAGAAAGC
>JAMIQN010000068.1:0-3864 GCA_035914595.1 Chitinophagaceae bacterium
CGGACATCTGCAACAGCGAATCCAGCATCAGTACGTCATAATGATGCGAGGCTCGCGAGGATCCAAAGACGAGCAGGTCTTCGCGTGTACTGTCCAGCGTGTAGCGCGTTACCACATCATCGCCGTGCTTCTGTTTGTAAAAAGCATGTTCCAGCCAGGTACCCAACAGACGGTCGGCCACCACCAGGATGAGCAGCAGCAGGATGCTGTTTCGGAGCAGGCGAAGGAGAGGTGTGCTTTTCAAAACTTAGAACTGGAAGTAAATGAATTGACCACCATTGAACACGCCGATGAGCAACATCAGCAGTAGCAGGCTTGCGTATCCAATCATGCGAACTGCAGGCTTCGGGCTCCAGATCAGGCTCCATTTTTCCGCAAGGAATTCCTGATTGATTTCTGCGATGATGAGGAAAATGATCAACAGCACCGAATAGACAAACCCTGCGGCAAAGCCCACGAAGAAGCTGCCGGGCTTCAGCGTAAGAATGTTTTCAACTATCGTGAATGCCGTGTCAATGCTGTCTGCACGGAAGAAAATCCAGGCAAAGCAAACCAGTACGAAGGTGATCAGGTAATACAGCAGGCTACCCCAGCCACGCCGCTTTTCCTGGTCTGTTTTCTTCTTTTTAAACACGAAGCGATGCAGCAGGATTTCGATGGTCTGATACACGCCATGTAAAGCTCCCCAGATAACGAAGGTCCAGTTGGCGCCATGCCATAGCCCGCTCACCATAAAAACGATCAGCAGGTTGATGATATGCCGCGGCAAACGGACACGGCTGCCACCCAGCGGGATGTAGAGATAATCGCGGAACCAGGTGGAAAGCGAGATATGCCAGCGGCTCCAGAAATCTTTGATAGAAGTAGCGAGATAGGGCCGTCGGAAGTTCTCCATCAGATCCACACCCAGCACCTTGGCAGCGCCCAGGGCAATGCCCGAATAGCCGGAGAAATCGCAATAAATCTGAAAGGCGAAAAAGATAGTTGCTACGATGCAGGTCAGGCCGCTGTGGTGCGTGGAATTATTGTACACCGCATCCACATAGATGGAGAGCCGGTCTGCAATGACCACCTTCTTGAACAGGCCCCAAAGCATCATACGCAGGCCGTCAATGATGCGCTCGTAGTTGAAGCTTACTTTCTGACGAAGCTGATAGAGGATGTTCTGAGGTCGCTCGATGGGGCCGGCCACGAGCTGCGGGTAGAACATCACATAAAGCGCATAAATCCCAAAATGACGCTCCGCTTTCTGATGCCCGCGATACACCTCGATGGTGTAGCTCATGGCCTGAAAGGTGTGAAACGACAGGCCGATGGGCAGCACGATGCTGAGGTCCGGGATGGGATTCTGGGCACTCCAAAAACCGAGTAGTGCCGTCAGGTTGTCGTTGAGAAAATTGAAGTACTTGAAAAAGGCAAGGAAGCCGATGTTCACCACCAGGCTTGTCCATAACAATGGCTTTCGGTGCTGCGGATGCTTTTCGATCAGGCGCCCTGCCCAGTAATCCACTACGATGGTAAAGGCCAGTATGAGGATATACGCCGGAACAAAAACTGCGTAGAAATAACAGGAGATGAGCAGCAGGAAAGCCCAGCGCCAGCGGTGAGCCAACAGGAAATAAATCGCCGTCGTCAGGATGAAGAAGAGGGCGAAATGGAGCGAGTTGAACAGCATCGTCGGCGGGGAGGCAGCCTGCGCAAAAACGGGCCGGCGCGCGGGCCGCAAAGATAGCGGTGAGGCCCAAGCCTGCTACGGCCTTCAGGCATCGGTTATACACAAAAAAACGGCACCTCTATTTGTGAGATGCCGTTTCAATTTCTGCTTCGCTGAAAAGCTACTTAGGCTGCTTTGCGCAGTCGCGCAAGGGCCTGCTGAATGCGGTGATGCCAGTCCTCAGCCTTTGCCTGAAGTGCCTTCCGCTGTTCAATGCCGTCCAGAGCCTCGGTGTACACCGGCACGTTGATCTGAACGCCGCTGCGAGAGGTAAACGAGAGCGAAATGCAGTTCACGTGGAATTCATTTGTAGGCTTTCCGTTGTGGCTCGTGCCGGACACCTTCACGCCATCGGTAGCAATCTTGCATTCGCGTTGCTCCGAAAGGTCGAGGGTTTCGTGGGGCTGGGCGGGGTCGTGCTGCACGAAGATGAAGTGCTGCCGGGTAGTATCCAGACCGAAGATGCGGTGCGGAAATTCTTCGAAGTGTTCGGGGCTGAGGTTATGCTGCGCAAGGAGGGTACGGTACTGGTCCCAGATGGCCTGCTTGCGCGCCTGTGCCTGCTTCTTGCTAACGAATTTCAGAAGGTAAATGATGGCTGTGAGGCTTCCGATGATGGCTAATGCCACCCACATAGTGCTATTCATGATGTTCGATTTTGATGGTTTGAAGAAATGAGATAAGACCACCCACGCAGGGCGGTAGTGTATGCGCTATGACATAGCAGGCAGCCGCAAGACTGAAGCGGCCTTAAGAAGTTGGGAAGGACGGCCTACCAAAAGCCGTGATGCGGGTACAGCATCAGAAGCTGCACCGGCGTAAAGTCCGCAAGGCGGGCCTGCTCACGCTGTAGGATGATTTCATCCCTGCGCGTATGAAGCAGTACCGAGGAAGCAGCAATGCCTGCTGCATGTGGAAAATGCCCCGTTGTTGTCCGGCCCTGCTCGCCTTTGTGCAAGACCGGCATGCCGGGTGCGCCCGCATCCATAATGGCTGGAAGGGCATGGAGCACACTGCCATCAGGATTGCCACCTTGCTCATGGAAAAGTGCGACTCGTGCATCCTTCACACCGATCCGGCCAAACGCATGTAGCCCACCGAACAACGACAGGCCGCATAGCAGCAAAGCAGCTACACTCAGGTGAATAGTATGGCGAATCAGACGCAAGGACTTAGGGATTGAGTGTGGCATTCGCCTGTTTACCGCGAAGCCGGATGTTGAGCATTTCTACTAACAGTGAAAAACCAAGACAGGAATAGATGATGCTCTTGCTCACCTCCTGATGGAAGCCGCCGGCCACGAGGACCACGCCAATCACCACCAGAAAAGTCAGAGCCAGCATCTGCAGCGTAGGCTGCTTGTTGATGATCCGCATCACAGGCCCCGCAAAAAGCATCATGACGCCGATGGAAACAATGACGGCAATGATCATCACCACCACACTTTCTACCAGACCTACTGCCGTGAGGATGGAGTCAAAGGAAAAGACGGCATCCACCAACACGATCTGAAACAGCACGGCGCCAATGCTTTTGGCAGCATGATTTCCGGCCTTCTTTTCATCGGGCCTGGTTTGCAGTTTATGATGGATTTCGAGTGTGCTTTTCACGATTAAGAAGATGCCTCCTGCTATCAGGATGAGGTCTTTGATGCTAAGGTGTATCGGCTGGTGAAGGAAGTCGCCCAGGGCGGGGATGCTCAGGACAGGGTCTTTCATTCCGATTATCCAGTTGATGCAGAGCAGCAGCCCTACGCGGAAGCCCATAGCTAGCAGCAGACCGGTATTGCGCGCCCTGCGTTGCTGTTGTTCGGGCAGCTTCCCCGCGACGATAGAGATGAAGATGATATTGTCTATTCCCAGGACGATCTCCAGAAAGCACAGTGTGAGCAGGCTGATCCATACGCTGGGTAAGGCAAAGTCAGGCATGAGTAGCTCCATAGTTGGGGCAGGCATTTATTGAGCGGCAAAAAAAGGATTTTGCATCCCTTCTGCCGATGCGCTTAGGCAGCTACGGGTGTCATTTCATCTTTCCTTAGGATTTCGTCGTTGGTCACCTCCAGGATCAGGAATTTCCTCAGGCCTGCAGGCATCCTCCATTCCACTTCTTCGCCTTTGCGAAAGCCGATCAGGGCCGTGCCTAATGGCGAC
>JAMIQN010000069.1:0-1848 GCA_035914595.1 Chitinophagaceae bacterium
CCATAGAATTGCGTAATGCACAGCCCATCACCGACAATGCCGTGAAAACTGCTTTGGCCTGCTGCCTTCTGAGCCACTCCGCCATCAGTGCCGGCCAGCACGATGTCGTTAATGCCGTTGGAGGTATTGGAGGTGCGGTGGACGACTAAGGATCGCCCGTCGGCGTGGGAAGGATAAGAGATGTCCTGAAAGCTTTTACCGCTGTCGGTAGATTGCAACAGTGAAATATATCCATCATTGAATGTGCCGTAAATAATCGAAGGGTTCGAAGGGGAGACTTCAAGCAGTTCCGGGTTGAACGGGCTTCGGGTGAGTGGATTGTACTGCTGTGTATGAAAAATGCTTCCTCCCCCGGACAAGTCAGTATAAACGATGTTATACTGCATCGTACCATCCGATGTTTTCAGTGTATAAATTTTGGTAACGGCAAAATCCTGCGCACCCAACGACAAGTCAATCGGACTGCCCAATTGCGTGTATCCCGCAGGCAGCGTAACCGGGATGCTCGTCCAGGAGGAAGCGCTGCTGTTATAGACTTTCAGCTCGGTGGAGACGCTATCCTGCGGCACCAGAAAAACCCAGAGAGAAGGGTTTGACTTGCCGAATTCAAAATCCATAATATGCTTGCCATTCACACCGGGAACGACAATCTTTTGCCAGGCCGCCGTAGGGCTGCTCTTTTCATACAACATCGTATCCCAGGTGGCAACCAGGCGCTGGGTGCCCGGCATATATGCGATTTTGGCCGGGGCATGGCCACCCACGATCCTGGTCAAAAAAATGTCGTTGATGACCGTATCATACTGCCAGCCTGCGCCTCCGGTGGTGGTGTATGCCATGCCGGTGGCGTAGCCATAAGAGTAGTCATCCGCACCCGCATTACCTGTGTTGATATAGATATAGTTGTGGTTAAGCGGGTTGACTGCAATATCATAGACGCCCATTGTGCCCGGAATAATGGACAGGCTGTCGTGATCGCTGATGTTTGTCCAGTGGTGGCCCGTATCTGTCGTCTTCCAAAGCCCACCCGTATTGGCGCCCGCAAGGATGAAGCCCCTGTCGGTGCTGTCCACCCACAGTGCATCTATGCGACCGGACTGTTCAGTTCCGCCATAGCTATTAATGAAAGGGCCGAGGTTTTTCCAGTTGCCGGTGTAGCCATTGCTGTTCTGACAATATTGCCACTGGCGCCTGATGTAGTTGGCCAGTGCCTTACTGGCGGGCGCAAGTTGATCCTCTCCTTGTGGGGCATCCGTGCAGACGCGGCTGCTCATAAAGTCCGCCCAGCGGCTGAAGGCATTGATGCGGCCGCCTTCGCCGGTGTCGGAAGGATAATCGGCCTGCAATTGGGCAAGCTGTGCACGGGCAGCCTGCTCAAAGCTCAGCGCGGTATCGCGGTAGATGACGCGGGCCAAATTGAACTGACCGAAGGCAGGAAGGGGCACAATGCAGCAGCCTGCCAGCAGAAACAAGAGCGTAAGGAAAGGACGCATGGTAACATGTTTTAGAAATGAATGGAAGGGTATTATTCGATGACGATTTTCTGTTGCCGGCGGCGGCCCCGACTGTTTTCATACTGCACGATGTAGGTGCCGCGCGGCAGATGGCCACAGCTAATGGTTAGCTTCTGGTTACCTCGTGTAGCCGCCTTTTGCGTAACCGGCTGGCCGGAAATATTAGTGAGCCAGACCTGTCCGCTGACTTGCACAGCTTCCTGCACAGACACATAGATGGCATCCCTGGCGGGGTTGGGATAGGCGCTGAGGCCCGGCGCGGCAGGCGGAGGAGTTTCCGAGATGCCCACTGAGGAGGAGGAGAGACGAATCAGATAGCCACTGGCATCCCAAG
>JAMIQN010000070.1:0-18507 GCA_035914595.1 Chitinophagaceae bacterium
AGTTGGGTTCGCAACAGGGTAGGGAAGAAGCGCTGCGAATTGACCATGCTGAAAATTTTGTCGGTGGTTTTCAGCAAGGCCTCGGCCACCGGCATTCTTTCCTGTTCATAACTCTCCAACACTTCTTCGCAAAGCAGCCCGCGAATGACGAATGCCAGCTTCCATGCAAGGTTGTAGGCATCCTGCAACCCCGTGTTCATACCCTGGCCGCCCACCGGGCTGTGGATGTGTGCAGCATCGCCCGCCAGGAAGGCGCGCCCCGCGCGGAAATGAGCTGCATGACGATGGTGCAGCCGGTAGATGGAAAACCATCGGGTGTCCTCAAAATGTAAAGTCAGTTTGACAGCGCCTTCAATCAGTGGGCTGATGATTTCAAAGTGCTCCGGATTTTCATTCTGAAATTCTTTGGGAAGGACGCCAATAGCACGAAACCGCCGATTGCCGGGCATCGGCAACAGCCCCAGAAAGGTGTTGCGGGCGAGGTAAATGCTCAAACTTTCATGGCTCCAGTCGTCGGTATCGGGCAGGGCCGTGTCGGCCACAAAAAAAATATGCTCGTAGGTGGCTCCGGTAAATCCGAGATCAAGGTGGTGGCGTACAAAACTGCGAGCTCCATCGGCGCCTATGAGCCAGTCTGCTGTTAGTTGCAGCGTTGTTCCATCCTGCTTTTTGAAGCTTGCTGAAAATCCTTTCGATTCTGTGTTTAGTTCGGTCAGTTCATGCTGCCAGAGCACTTCCGTTCCAAGTTGGCGGAACAGCCCGTAGAGCAGCTTCTCATTCTTGCTTTGTTCAAAAACGAGCGCCTCTGAATAGCGGCTCAGTCCATCGCCGAGATGTTGAAAGGGCAGTGAACTAATTTGGCCGTGAGGCCCGAAAACGCCCACTTTGCGCATGGGGGCCCCTTCGGCAAGTGTCTGCTGCACGATGCCCATCTGTTCATAAATCTCCAGGCTGCGCGGCTGCACCACCAGTGCCCTCGATTGTTCGGTCGGACCTTCTTTACTGTCTGCGATGACGCAGTCAATGCCGAGTTGGCGAAGCTGGCAGGCCATCAACAGGCCGGTAGGGCCGGCACCCACAATGAGGACGGAGGTATGCATGATTTAATCGGTTGAAGAAGGAGGTGTAATGCCATGCAGCCGTTGGTAGGAAAGTTGATCACCATAGCTGCGCTGAAACACAATTAGGCCTTCAATGACGTGAAAGATGCCGCAGCTTCTGAACCCTTTGTGGTCGTACGACTCCAGCACGGCCCATTCCCCGTCTTCAAAAAGATTGTCGGGAATGCACATTGCTTCCTTGTCGGCGAAGTGAGCTGCATACCACTCGCAGATGGCGGAGCGTCCTACTACGGGTGTAGTGTACGTGGGGTGGTTGGTAGCAAAGTCAGTATATAGCGCTGCGATGGCGCTTGCATCGTTGGCGTTGTAGGCATCCATCCATTGCTGCACCACTTCTTTGGGGGACATGAGTCGTTGTATGAAATGTAGAAGGCCACACGACAGATCGTCGTCGGACAAGTTCTTATTTGGAGTAAGACGGGGAACGGCTTAGTGCTTCTTGCCGGCAAGGCTTGCGTTGTAGGCATCACTGCCGCCACGGGGCACACTCAACGATTGCCAGGCACCGCTGCGAATATGCTTGCATGACATGACGAGTTGCCCAACATGGTAGGCCGTATGCATCAACTGGCGAATGATGGCATCCGTTACGCTGAGTGGTTCCGTTCGGATATAAACGGTTTTGCCCAGATCGGATTCATGCAGGTTTTCCAACGCAGTGAGAAAGCAATCCCAGCCTTGCTGCCACAGCTCCAGGAGTTGGGCTCTCGTCATCGTTTCATGAAGGAATTCATCGTCCCTCTTCCGCCAGGTTTTTTCGCCGTCTTCGGTCAGGAAATTGGTCCATCTGCTCTGCATATTTCCACTCAGGTGCTTCACCAAAATCACGATGCTGTTGTCGCTGTATATGGCCGGTGCCTGGAGTAATTCGGCGTCGCTTAGTTGGGCCATAGCCTTTTCACCCAAAGTCCGATAGCCACGGAGTCGGGTGATACTGTCATGTATAAAACTCATCTTATGAAGATTTGGAATCGTAGGCATGGAAGCGGGTAATCTCCATCACACGCTCCGGATTTTTTAATACTTGAAAACCGTGTTTCAGATACAGGGTTTGCGCATCGAGGGTGGAAAGCAGAATCTTTCGCAGGCCTTTGACGAAGGGTGCTTCCATCAACTCATGAAGCATCGCGTGGCTCAGGCCAAGGCCGCGATGGGCTTCCTCCACATACACATCGGCCAGGTAGGCAAAGGTGGCATAGTCCGTAACGAGGCGGGCAAAGCCGATCTGTTCTTCTTTCAAAAAAGCACCCACGCAGCAGGAATGCCGAATACTCGTTTCCACCGTTTCCAGCGGAATGCCTTTAGCCCAATAGGAGTGTTCGTTCAGCCAGCGATGGATGCGCTTAGTCTGCATTTTTTCGGCACCCATTTGAATGTGGTAATCGGCTCGTCGCATGGATTCAGACTAACAGATTCCAGCCATAAGGGTCCGGCTGGGTACCCCTTCGGATACCGTTCAGATGGTCGCGCAGCCGATACATCAAAGCATCGGATTCAGTGTAACAGGCATATTCGGCACCGTTGATGTGGATACTTTGGATCGGAGCAATAACCGCGGCCGTACCTGCGCCAAAGGCTTCAATGCGTTCGCCCTTGGAAAGTGCCGTCTCCAACTCGTGCCAAGCAATAGGCGAGGTGTCTGTCGGGATATTCATATCCTTGGAAAGATGCAGCAGGCTGTCGCGGGTAACGCCATCCAAAATGCTGCCACTTAGCGGAGGTGTTCTCAGGCATCCATTCCAATAAAACATCAGGTTCATCGTCCCTGATTCTTCGATGTAGTAATGCGATTTCGAATCGGTCCAGATCACCTGGTCAAAACCATTTTGAGAGGCGAGGCGCGCCGGTAGGAAAGCCGCGCCATAGTTGCCGCCGCATTTGGCTTCGCCGGTTCCGCCATCTGCTGCTCGCGAAAAGTTCGTTTCCAGTTTCACGCGAAGCGGTCGGTTGTAGTAGGCATAGGCGGGCGTAGCCACCACCATGAACAGGTATTCATCGCTCACCTTGACGCCGATGCGCGGCTCGGTAGCAATCATGAAAGGCCGGAGATAAAGCGAGCCGTCATCATCCTTGGGCACCCAGTCGGCATCCAGCCGGACGAGGCTGAGAATCGCTTCGCGGAAAAGCTCGGCGGGCACTTCCGGCATGCACATGCGTTGCAGGGATTTGCAAAAACGTTCACCATGGCGGTCTGCGCGAAAAATGCCGATACGACCATCTACACGGTAAAAAGCTTTCAGGCCTTCAAATACCGTTTGTCCATAATGCAGGCATAGGGCAAGAGGACTGAGGGTGAGATCGGCGAAAGGTGTGATGCGCGCACTATGCCATTTGCCCTCGCTATACTCCGCAATGAACATGTGTTCGGTCGGAATTTTGCCAAATGGCAGGCTGCGTGTTTCGGTAACCTGGCGCTCTGTCCGCGGGGTAATCTGGATACTCGTGCTCATAGTCAGTATTTGAAGGACCAAAAAATCATTCCAGCCAGAGCCGTTCTAATCACTGCTTTCACCGCCTCATTTGATCCATTTTTTTACGTCCAACAACAAGAAAGCAGCCATCCCGATTCAATGGCCATGTGGCTCAAATCTACACTTCCAAAAATTCAACACCCGGCCAGGCCGACTTCCCGGCAGTGACACTGGCTGAAAACATGCGCTGTTTTCAGCAAAAAAATATCAGGAACAGAAGCCTGTTACAGCCCGATGCTACCCAGATAGCGCTCCGTATCCAGTGCGGCCATACATCCGCTGCCTGCGGCTGTCACCGCCTGGCGATAGGTCTTATCCTGCACATCTCCGGCTGCAAAAACCCCTTCGATATTGGTTTTTGAGCTGCCTGGCTGGGTAATCAGATAGCCCTGCTCGTCCATGTCCAGCCACCCTTTGAAGATGTCGGAATTGGGCTGGTGACCGATGGCTACAAAGAAGGCCTTGATGGGAATCTCTTGCTTTTCGCCGGTCTGAACATTGCGGATACGCAGGCCTTCAACGGTGGTTCCGCCCAGCACTTCGTCGGTTTCGGAATGCCAATAGACCTTGATGTTTTCAGTCTTGAGCACACGGTCTTGCATCACTTTGCTGGCGCGCATTTCGCCACGGCGAACAAGCATATGCACATTGCTGCAAATCTTGGACAGGTAAAGAGCTTCTTCACAGGCTGTATCACCGGCACCCACAATTGCCACTTCCTGGCCTTTGAAGAAAAAGCCATCGCACACTGCGCAGGCACTGACGCCATGCCCGTTCAGGCGTTGTTCGCTTTCGATGCCCAGCCATTTTGCGGAAGCACCTGTTGCAATGATGACTGCATCGGCTTCAATCCATTTTTCTTCGTCAATTTCCACCTTGAAGGGGCGTTGTGAAAAATCCACTTTAGTGGCAAGCCCCCAACGGATATCGGCCCCCATACGGGAAGCCTGCTTTTCAAAATCAATCATCATTTGCGGGCCCATGATACCCTCCGGATAGCCCGGATAATTCTCCACATCGGTAGTGATGGTGAGCTGGCCGCCGGGTTGCAGGCCCTGATACAGGACGGGCTTCAGGTTAGCGCGCGCAGCGTAGATGGCAGCCGTGTATCCGGCAGGTCCGGAACCGATGATGAGGCAATGAACTTTTTCCGACATAAAGAATCTTATGAATGAATGATGGTCTGTGACTGAATGAGGGAGGTCGCAGCGCAGCAATCGGGTCAGGAAATGCAGTTGCCATCCATCCGAATGAAGAGAAATTTTGTTTCGGTACTGTCCCCCGTTTTCAAATTTGGCGGCAATGATACGAACTGGATTTCTGCGTATTGCCTATTGGCGTATCGGCACTTATCGAGGAACTACAATCGTGTAGTAGGTAGAGGCGTAACCGGCCCAAACACCCAGTGCGCCCCCCTTGATATTCGTCGTCACGTTGATGGGTGAAGAGAAGGGATTCCCCACCGTACCGAGTGAATATTCGAGTGTACTGTAGAAGTTGAAAACACCCTGATCAATAGCAGCCCAGCGCAGCGTTACGGTGTCTCCACGGAACACATACCCGGCGCTGTCGTTCGGGTCGATCGTGTTTTTGGGTCCACCAGCCATCAGAAAAAATTTGGCGTGAGGTGTTCCGTTCACCACCTGATCATCATACACAGAATTAGGCCCGGGATAGAAAGGCTCACTGTTGCGGCGTGTGAAATAGCGAACTGCATTCCCGAAGGTGTCGGGGTCGGAATACCAGACAACGAGTTGCATGGCAGTGGGCGCATTTTCAACAGGCGTATTGGGTGGAACCGCAGCTAATGAATCCACCGGCTGGGGTACCGGAATTTTGGTTATGCTGGAGTAATCCTTGCCTCCGCTCGTGATGTGCAGGCTGTAAAATTTGCCCACCTTACCTACAAAATTTCGGGCTACGGGATCGGCTGTGTCCACGCCGTAATAGTAGATCTTGGCAATGCCGGTATCCTGCTCGTATTCCTTCAGACGTACCGTTTGGTTGCCATCGCTGACGTCAATGATGGCGTCGTGCACAAAGGCATTTTGCAGGGTTGCAAAATCCACTTTTGAAAAATATCCGAAGGAGCGGGTGAGGGTCAGAGAAGGTGTCGTACCGATATCAATATGGCCGTTCACGACAAGCTGTGGCGAGCCGCTGGACATATCTATATGAACGGTTTTTTCGCAGGAAATAAAGAGCACCAACAAGAAGGCTGGTAGCAGCAGGAAAGTCGGGCGAAATCGCGTCATGATATAGCCAAAGAATTCAAAGTTATGTCCTGAGTCCCACCGGATTTCAGTCTGCAAAGGCTGTGATGACCTTGGTCTCAGGTATTCAAAATTCCCGATTCCTCATCGTCCGGGCGCAGGGCTTCTTCGCGTGCGTCATTCACAAAATCCTGAACCAGCCTGTCGAAATGAGGCCCTTCCTCAAACAGAAATTCCACTGCGATGGGCAGCACCACCCAGGGGACTTGCATCCCTTCCAGTCGCTCCCGATGCAGCAACAGGCGTGTTGCGTCTTTGGTGGTGGTGAGGATGACTTTGTCGGGCACGTTCCATTTCGCAAACACGGTTTGGATCTCTTCCAGGTCCTGTGAACCGAAGTAATGATGGTCTGCAAAAGGCAATACATGTAACTGAGCAGCCTGTGCATTGATGTGTGCGACTAAAGGCTCCGGCTTAGCAATGCCACAGACCAGCAGCACCGACTTCCCCTGAATCGAAACAGTCTCCTGACTGAATAAATCCACCGGCTGCGCGTAGCGAATACTGCTAAAGAAAACCTGCTGATGAGGCAGAGGCTGCATCGCTTTGCGAATGCCGGCTGCGTCTTCCCGGCTCAATGCTGGCGGGCATTTTGAAACAACGATAATCTGAGCCCGTTTTGAAGCGGCTTTGCCTTCACGCAGCCGTCCATAGGGCAGGATGAAATCGTGCCAGTAGGGTTTTGCAAAATCAGTAATCAGAATGCTGAGGCCGGCCTTCACAGAGCGGTGCTGGTAGGCGTCGTCCAAAATTACCACTTCCACTTCGGGCCTCCGTTGCAGCAGGAGTGGAATGCCCGTCATGCGCTCTTCGGCAACACTCACAGCCACCTCAGGGAAGGCCAGATGATATTGCATCGGTTCATCACCAATGCGCAGGGCATTGCTGGTGTCGTCGGCCACAAGAAAGCCCTGCGTGCTGCGCTTGTAGCCACGGCTCATCGTCGCCAGCCGGTATTGATACTGCAACAACCGAAGCAGGTACTCGACATGGGGCGTTTTGCCGGTACCTCCTACTGACAGATTGCCGACGCAAATCACCGGCAGACTAAATTCTACAGACGAAAAAAAGCCTGAATCATAGAGGCGATTGCGCAGCCAGACTACCACACCATAGATGAGTGCGAAAGGGTAGAGCAGCAGTCGAATAAGGGAAAGAAAATGAAAGGGCCGTGGCGGCATCGCTCAAAGGTAAAGGCCCGCATGGGCGAGGGCGCGTTCCAGAATTTTTTCTTCCGGTGGAAATGGCTTGAGGTGGTCCAGACCCAGCAGGGCAATGCCTTCCTGAATCAACAGCTCTGTGGAGGCTTCCATGCTGCGGCCTCTTTCGCGAAGCGCAAACGAACCAGCTTCCAAGATGCAGGCTTCGGGAATCAGGCCAATGACCTCACTGCCGGCCAGAGCAACACCAAATTCGGCAGCCAGTTTACGGCAGGCTTCATAGGCCTGCAAAGCAGAGCCCTGATGATAATCGAGCAGGTTGAAAGAAACTTGCGCCTGTTGATAGTCGGCCATAAACCAGCCAATGGCGCGGGTTTCCGTTAGTAGGCCCGGAATCCGTTCTCCATTCCTGACCCGCCCGGCACTGCGGAGTTGTGACGCTATTTTTTGAGCAATGCGCACATCATCGGTGGCCAGAGAAATATTGAAAGCGACCAACAATTTGCGCGCGCCAAGTACGGTGGCTCCGGTGCTTTCATTGAAAACCGTCGGGCCAAAATCAGGTGCCCAACCCGGCTGTTTCATCTTTTCGGCAAAGCCTTCATACTGGCCTTTACGGATGTCGGGTAACGCACGACGATGTGCGGCACGAGCAGAAAATTCATAGAGGTAAATGGGGATGTTCAGCTCCTTTCCCACGCGCGCACCCACCGCATCTGCTACAGCTTCCGCCTGCTCCATGCTCATGCCGGTCAGGGGTACAAAAGGGCAAACATCGGTGGCGCCAATGCGCGGATGCACGCCTTCCTGCCGGCGCATATCAATTTTTTCGGCAGCCATTTCAATGGCACGAAAAGCAGCCTCAGCCACGGCTTCAGGAGGTCCCGCAATGGTCATGACCGTGCGGTTGGCAGCAGGACTCGTATCCACGTGCAGCAGACACGCATCGGGTACCCGGCGGATGGAATCAGCAATCGAGGCGATCACCTCGGGTCGTCTGCCTTCGCTGAAGTTGGGAACGCATTCCAGAATAGCCTGCTCATTCATTATACAGCGAAATAATAGCATCAGCGCATTGCCGCGCTGTATTCGGAGCCGCTGCGGGCTAATGGCTTCCTGCCTAAGTTTGGCAACGAACTGCTATGTCCTGGATTTTACATCCTGTCGTTTTGGTAGGTGAAAGGGTTCGCCTCATTCCTCTGACCGATGATCATTTTGCTTCGTTGATTGCCTGTAGTGATGATCCTGAAATTTGGAAGCAGTTTACCATTGATGGCAGCCAGCCGGAAGTGTTACGTCGTGAGCTGGGCAATGCAGTATTGCAGCGGATGAACGGCAGCCAATACCCCTTCACCGTGATGGACCTGAAGAATGGCTCTATCATTGGTTCTACACGGCTTTTTGATTTGTACCCCGAGCATAAGAAACTTGAAATTGGCTGGACCTGGCTGTGTCGGGATTACTGGGGAAAGGGCTACAACATGGAGGCAAAAAAGCTCTTGCTTGATTATTCCTTTTCGGTGCTTGGCGTCAATCTGGTTCAGTTTAAAACGCGGGAGAGCAACCTGCGTTCAAAGGCTGCCATAGAAAAGCTCGGTGCGCGCTATGAAGGCACCCTTCGTAAGGACCGAATTCTACCCGACGGCAGTGTTCGCGACACGCTTGTATTTAGCATTCTCAACGATGAATGGCCCGCTTTGCGGGAAAAACTCTGCGACCTTTTGGCATCCTGCAAAGCCTCGGATTAGCAGCGATTTTCAACGCCGGGCTCTGCCGGGATGAGCTTTGGATTTTTGGGAAAATGGCGACAAGTGACCAAGCTACTTTTGGCAGATGAAGTATATCCTGGGCCTGTTGCTGAGCTGCCTGAGCTTCCAGCTTGCTGCGCAAAATGTCCTGTACAGCGAGTTTCAAAAAATTGACTTCCGCAATGCGGATTACAGCATTGTCGGCAAAGTGAGCGGGCTCGTCTATACCTATCGCGCTACCGGTGGCGAGCATTTCTTGGATGCCTGGGACGACAGCATGCAGCTCCGCGCGACCGTGATTCTCGATTTCATGCCCGCGAAGGTTTTCAACCCAACTTTTGTTGCCTATCCCGATAAGATAATTGTGCTTTTTCAAAGCAATGAAGGCGGCAGGATTGCACAGCAGGCGGCCTTGCTGGATGGGGCTGGGAGGCTTCAGGGTAAGGTGCTGAAGGTGGATGAGGCGAAGGCCAGCTTCTTCGGGTCACGGGGCGACTATTTTTCCGTGGCTGTAGCCGACAACAAGCGCCGCATGGCCATCTACGATGCTTCTGTGAAAGGCGCCCACCTACATCTGCGCTGTACGATCTTGGATGATTCCCTGCACCGTTTGCATCGTGCGGAAACGGACTATTCTGCCGAGAACAACCTCAGCCTGCTGCCTGCGATTTTGGATAATGAAGGCGATTTTTTTCAGCCTGTTGTTACGGCCCTCGGCAGTAAGGATTATGCAGACGGCGTATGGTTGCTTCGCCTCCCTGCTGGTGAAAATCGCCTGAAAGTTGCGGAGCTTCCTTTGGCCGGCAAGTATGCTGCAGGCCTCTATCTGCGCGCCGACAATATTTCAAGATGCATTTATGCCGCGGGCTTCTTCTCCGATAAGAAGGCAGGCAATTTCGATGGAGTGCTGATGGCCCAATTCAGCTTAGACTCAAATCGGTTTGTGCAGGCACGGCGCCTTCCTTTTGACGCTGCTCTTCGGGCGGCGGCAGGAGCACGCAAGAGCCAGCGTGCCTTCAACGATTTCCTGACGCGCCAGCTCGTCGTTCGTAACGATGGTGGCTTTGTGCTGATTGCTGAAGACTATTACATGAGCGTTCGTTCGGGCCTTTCGCCCTATGGCTATTACACCAGTGCATATGCACCGTTTATGGGCGCACAAAATGTACGCGAGTATCACTACGGCGATGTGATGGCGCTTTGCTATGATGGCTCAGGCAACCCGCTCTGGCATGCTTTCGTACGCAAGGATCAATATTCACAGGAAGACGCCGGCGCGTTTTCGTCTTATGCTTTCGTGAATACAGGTGGTGCACTCGGCTTCCTTTTTAATGATTTCGACAGCCGCAATTCCCGTATCACTTTAGGCACCATAGAGTCGGATGGCAGGGTGGAGATGCAACCGCTGAATGTTGGCCTGATTCGGGCGGATTGGCAGCCTCGAGCCGGCAAACAGGTAGCCTCCCGCACGCTGATTGTACCCTGCCTGAGCCGCCGCCAGCTCAGCTTTGCCAAAGTCGTATTTTAGCCCGGTGCTGCCTTTGGTAAGGGCCAATAGCCCCTATACCGTTCTCATTCTTGCCATCCTGACATTGCTCCTGAAGCTGCAGGCGATGGCACATCCGGTGTTGCCTGCGGCAGATGCGCAACACTTGGTTTTTGGTCTTGTCTTTTCTGTGCTCAGCCTCGTTTTTGGGAAAAGCGCAATCGCCTTCAGCCTGTTTGCAGCCCTGATGATTTTCCTGCAGGGAATTTACCTGCGGACCATTGCCGGAAGGCATCGCTTGTTTGGCGGCCACACTTACCTGCCGGCCTTTGCTTACATAACGCTCAGTGCGCTTCATCCGGCGATGGGTCAGTTTAGTGCAGTGATTGTGGCCAACTGGCTGCTGCTGGGGGCGCTGGATGCCATGCTGGGCTTCGGTTCGCGGGAGGTGCAGCGGGGTGGCATCTTCAATGCGGGATTTCTTTTAGGCTGTGTGGCACTCGTTCATTTCACGGCCATCATTCTGGTGCTGGCCCTGCCTTTGGCCCTGCTGCGGCTGCGCAGTTTTCGGTTGTCGGAATGGGTGGTGGCAATTATCGGCTGGCTGACGCCCTTCTATTTTGGAATAGCCCTGATGTACCTCTTTGACGCGTTGCCACTAGTCAAATTCTGGCCTCAATGGAGTCGTCGTTTACCGCAGGGATTTGTGGTAGATGCCTACACCGTGGGGCTGTTCGTTTGCCTGTTCTGGCTGCTGGCTGCGGGTGCATTCCTGTTGCTCCGTGCCTCCGCGAAAATGACCGTTTCCCTTCGCCGAAGCTGGACGGTATTGGCCTGGGCGCTCTGCCTGGCCGTCGTTGCCATTGCCTTTTCCGTAGGATCCTCACCGGCATTGTGGGGGCTGAGCCTGCCCTTGCTGGCTTTGTTTGTAGTGCCGCCTCTGCTTGAGGAATCGCCGAGGCATCGGGGCCGCAGCAGGCGCTTCGCTACCTTTACCTTTTATTTATTACTCGCGCTGGTGGTCTTTTGCCAACTTGCGCAACACGGCTAAACCGCGTTTTTCTCAGGGATGAAATTTGGAATCATCGTTTTCCCCGGCTCCAATTGTGACCGCGACATGGAGCATGCACTTCGTGACGACTTAGAACAGGAGGTAGTGATGCTCTGGCACAAAGACAGAGACCTCGGCGCTTTTGATGTGGATGACTGCATCGTGCTGCCCGGCGGCTTTTCTTATGGCGACTATCTACGCTGTGGCGCTCTGGCTCGCTTTTCACCCATGATGGAGCAGGTGATCAATTTCGCCGGTCGCGGTGGCAAGGTGCTGGGTATCTGCAATGGCTTCCAGATCCTTTGTGAAAGTGGTCTGCTACCCGGTGTGCTCCTGCAGAATGACCATCAGAAATTCATATGCAAAAATGTCTTTCTGAAGAGCGAGCATACCGACAATATCATCGGTGATAATGTGGGAGCGCGGGTGCTTCAGATTCCCGTGGCACATGGCGAAGGCCGCTATCACGCCGACCCTAAAACGATGCAAAGCCTGAAGGAAAACCGGCAGGTCATCTTCCGCTATTGCAGCGAAGCAGGCGAAGTGCACCTTAGCTCAAACCCCAACGGAGCCACTGACAACATAGCAGGCATTTGCAATGTGCGTCGCAACGTGTATGGCATGATGCCGCACCCCGAACGCGCCACCAGCGAGGCCTTGGGCAATATTGACGGCCGCATCATCCTGGATGCGTTTACTCATATGAATTAGAGATGGTGGCTGCTGTAGCAAGGGCGTTACGGAATGGGAATTTGTGCCCCGCATCGGCAGGCCGGCATTCGAAAAAGTAAAAAGGCATGAACAAAACTCGAATTTTCATAGTGGCCCTCCTGGCCCTGCTACTGGCGGGTTCGGCGGCGATGGCGCAAAGCCTGAAAGATCCCGTAAGCTGGGCTTTTTCACTAAAGAAAGCAGCGGGAGGTCAATATGAACTGCTGGCCACAGCAACCATTGAACCGGGCTGGCATATCTACGCGATGACGCCCGGCGGCGAAGGCGAATTGATCGGCACCTCACTCAGTTTTGAAAAGGACGTCAAAGTGATGACGGCAGCCAAAGAGGTGACGCCAGCCAAGGAAGAAGTCATCATGGATGAGCATGTGCGGGTCCATTCAGGCAAGGCCTTGCTGAGCGCCAAAGTGGCCGGCAAGAAAGGCCAAAGCATTCGTGGCTCAGTAGAATATCAGGCTTGCAATGACCGCATGTGTATGCCTCCCAAAACCAAATCATTCACCCTCTCGATACCATAGTATTTCATGCGATTGATTACTCGCATTTCGCTTCTGTTTGTCGCGCTTCTGGGCTTTGGCATTAGCCACGCTCAGATCATCAAAGACCCCACTACCTGGACCTACGAAGTCAGGAAGGCGGGCAACAATGAATACAAGCTCCTATTCCACCTTTCGCTGAAAGAAGGCTGGCATATTTATTCCCTGGAGCCCGGCGGTGACGGCACCCTGATTCCTCCGTCATTCACTTTTGAAAAAGGCGCTTTTTACAAACTAAAAGGCAGCGTAACCGAGCAGGGCAAGTTGGAGAAGAAGCAACGCGATGGTGTGGATGGCATCGTTCGGGAATATCACAACAAGGTTACCTACACACAGGTCGTAACGGCTACGGGAAATGGAAAAGTGACCGGCACTCTTGAGTATCAGGTCTGCGATGAATCCATGTGCCTACCGCCAAAGAGCAAGGCATTTTCATTTGAAATAAAAGACGCCGCAGGTGCGTCCCACGCCGACACATCAACCGCTGCCGCAGCTCCGACTATCCATCCGGACACAGCCGTTACCGCTACTGCCCCCGCGACAACGACTGACACGGCTAAGATGGCGGCCGCAGGCGCTGCTTCACCCACGGCAACGGCCCCTTCAGATACCAACAAAGAAGAAGGTGCTACTGGGGCGGGCACTACTAATTTGTGGCTGCTGTTTGCACTGTGCTTTGGTGGAGGGCTTCTGGCCATCACTACGCCCTGCGTGTACAGCATGGTGCCTATCACTGTCAGCTTTTTCACGAAGCGAAGCAAGACGCGCTCGGAAGCCATTCGAAACGCTATCTACTACTCGCTTTCCATCATACTCATCTTTACGATTCTGGGTGTGATAATCTCGGCGGTGTTCGGGCCTCAGGCTTTGTACAAGCTATCGTCCAACTGGATTGCCAACCTGTTCTTCTTCGCCGTTTTCATAGTGTTTGGCATCTCCTTCCTCGGAGCCTTTGAGATAACGCTGCCTTCCTCCTGGACGAGCAAAACAGATGCAAGAGCCGGCACCGGTTCCTTCAAGGGCATCTTCTTCATGGCTCTCACGCTGGTGATTGTGTCATTCTCCTGCACTTCCGGTATTATCGGCCCCTTGTTGGTGGCTGCAAGCCGTGGAGGCTTGGTGGGCCCCGCTTTGGGCATGTTTGGCTTCTCATTGGGGCTGGCGCTTCCCTTTACCTTCTTCGCCTTTTCTCCCGGACTCATCAATAAGATGGCCAATGCCGGTGGCTGGCTCAATCAGGTGAAGGTGACGCTGGGCTTTATTGAAATAGCGCTAGCGCTGAAATTCCTATCAAACGCAGACCTGGTGAAAGGCTGGCGGCTGCTGGACCGCGAGATTTTCATTGCGTTGTGGATCGTGATTGCCATCCTGCTGGGCATGTATCTGCTGGGTAAGCTCAAGTTGTCGCATGACGATGCCAACAAGAAGAATATCTATGGCCAGGAGTATGTGTCGCTCTTCAAGCTACTGCTGGCGTTTTCATCTTTTGCATTCGCCGTTTATCTGCTGCCCGGCATGTGGGGGGCGCCATTGAAAGGCCTCGGTCAGTTTCTGCCACCCATGGGCACTCAGGATTTTACACTGGCCAGCGGCGCTGCGGCACCCACCGGCGGCATGCATACTACTGAAAAAAATGGGGAGGGGCCGGTGAAGTATGTAGATGCCATGCGCATGTACGAGCCCAATGTGGTCAAGAATAATGGTCTTGTCACCTACTTCGATTATGATGAAGCGCTGGCTGCATCGCGTCGGGAGAAAAAGCCGGTCATGCTTGACTTTACCGGCATCACCTGCGTGAATTGCCGCCTCATGGAAACGAATGTCTGGGCCGCACCGGACGTGATGAAACGCCTGAAAGAGGATTTTATCATTGCCTCGCTTTACTGCGATGCCAGCCAAGTGCCCTTGCCCAAGGACGAGCAGTATTTCTCCAAAGCACTCGATGCGCAGGTAACCAATCTGGGGGATCGTTCGCTAGACCTTCAGATCAGCAAGTTCAATTCCAACTCTCAGCCTTTCTACTTCTTTGTAGATGCCGATGGAAAATTGCTTGCCGATAAAGGCTATGGCACCAATACTGACGTTGGTAAGTTCATTGCACATTTGGATGCAGTGAAGGCGAAATACCATGAATTGCACCCCTGAGCTATAGTCATTTTTCGCTCTGAAATTCACCCATGCAGCCTTCCGGCCTTCGCTTCAAATGCGGTTAATTTCGCGGCTTTCTTAAAAAAATATCTCCACGCACCATGCAGCATGCAGCAGGCGCTTTCGTGCGCCACGAAGTAGAGCACGGCATCGCCACTATCGAATTCCATCACCCGGCTTCCAATTCTCTGCCCTCAGATATCCTGCGCGATCTGGCGCAAACCATCAACGACCTGGGCATTGATGCCGGTGTGCGCGTCATCGTGCTGCGCAGTTCGGGAGAAGGAGCTTTTTGCGCCGGTGCCTCCTTCGATGAATTGACTGCGATCTCCAATGAGGCAGAAGGCAAGCAGTTTTTCTCAGGCTTCGCTCATGTCATCAATGCTATGCGCAAAAGCCATAAGCTGATTATCGGCCGCATTCACGGCAAGGCGGTGGGCGGAGGCGTAGGCCTGATTGCTGCCTGCGATTATGCAATTGCCCACGAAGGCGCTTCCGTGAAGCTTAGCGAACTGGCCGTAGGCATAGGCCCCTTTGTGGTAGGCCCTGCGGTAGAGCGTAAGATGGGCGTCAGTTCATTCTCTCAACTGGCTATTGATGCGGCTGAATGGCGGAGTGCAGAGTGGGGTAAACGCCACGGGTTATATGCAGAAGTGCATGGCAGCCTCAGCGATATGGACGAAGCTGTGGAAGCCCTCGCGAGCCGTTTGTCGCATAGCTCACCCGATGCTATGTGGGAACTGAAAAAGATTTTCTGGCGCGGAACGGAGCATTGGGATACGCTCCTGGCCGAACGTGCTGCTGTCAGTGGTCGTCTCGTGTTGAGCGATTTTACCCGCAACGCCATTGCAGCCTTTAAGGCAAGAAGCTCGAAGTAAGAGGGGGGCTTAAAAAAGGCTCACGGAAGGAAGGCTTATCGAGTAAATCAGTAAACACATCAGGAGCCTTTTCGAACGTAGGGTAAACCGCATTTTCATTCATCGCTTAAAAATGAAAGAGGCTGTCTCAATCGTCTGAGACAGCCTCTTTTCTTATGTTGCATTGATGCCTTAGAGCGTCAGGTCTGCATCATCATTGGTGATGCTTTGACCGGGGGCACTGTTGGCCTCAGGAGCCGCCTGCTCATGGTTGTGGGCAGCGTCATTGTGTGCATGTTCACGCTTGGGGCGCGGTGCGCGCTCGGGACGATCTCCCTGCGGTCTGCCGCCGTGTTGGCCGTTGCCCTGCGGGCGACGTTCGCGTGCATGACCATTTTCGCGACGTTCGCGCGCTTCCGGCTCTACATAGCCTTCCGGTTTCGGTAAAAGCACCTTTCGGCTCAGGCGCAGCTTGCCGGTCTTCGGGTCAGTGCCGACCAGCTTGATGCGTACCGAATCACCTTCCTTCAATACTCCATCAAGGCTGGCGAGGCGGCTCCAGCTCACTTCTGAGATGTGCAATAATCCTTGCTTGCCGGGCATGAATTCGATAAAGGCACCGAACGGCATGATGCTCTTCACAACGCCATCGTATTCCTCGCCGACTTCAGGCTGGGCAACAATAGACTTGATCCACTTCTTGGCAGCGTCCAGGTTCTCTTTGTTGTCTGAGAAAATCTTGACATAGCCCTTGCCTTCGGCTTCATCCACTGAAATCTTCGTGCTGGTTTCGCGCTGGATTTCCTGAATAATCTTGCCGCCCGGCCCGATGATTGCACCGATAAATTCGGCGTCAATGATGATTTGCTCGACGCGGGGCGTATGCGGCTTCAGGTCGGGGCGATGTTCGGGGATGCAGGCATACATCGCATCCAGGATGTGGAGGCGGCCACGACGAGCCTGCTCCAGTGCCTGACGCATGACTTCCATCGAAAGGCCATCCACCTTAATGTCCATCTGAATGCCACAAATGCCTTCGCGGGTGCCGGTTACCTTGAAGTCCATGTCGCCGAGGTGATCTTCATCGCCAAGGATATCTGTCAATACAGCAAACTTGTTGTCTTCCGAGCGTGAGATGAGGCCCATGGCCACACCGCCAACATGCTTTGGGAAGGGAACACCGGCATCCATCAGCGCCAGCGAGCCGGCACAGACGGTAGCCATCGAAGAAGAACCATTCGACTCGAGAATGTCGGATACGACACGCACGGTGTAGGGGTATTCCTTGCCCGGCATCATCTGCTCCAGCGAGCGCTTGGCGAGGTTGCCATGGCCTACTTCCCGGCGGCCGGGGCCGCGCTGCATTTTCACCTCACCGGTGGAGAAGGGGGGAAAATTGTAATGCAGGAAAAACTTGTTGTATTCAGAGCTGGCAGCACTTTCAATGAGTAGCTCATCTTCCGGCGTGCCCAGCGTAGCCGTGGTCAGCGACTGCGTTTCGCCGCGGGTGAACAGGGCAGAACCGTGCGGGCCGGGCAGGTAGCCCACCTCCATTGCCAGCGGCCGGACTTCATCCAGCTTGCGGCCATCCAGGCGGCGGCCTTCGTCCAGAATCATGTTGCGGACGGTGTAGTACTGGAGGTCATCGAAATATTTTTTTGCGAAGCCCAGGTCCTCGGGGGTGATGCCGCCTTCTTCCGGGGTTTTATCGGCACCAAGCTGCAGCTTGAGGCTTTCCCATAATTGCTTGTAGGCATCGCTGCGTTCAGATTTGGCAGTGCCCATGCGTGAGATTTCCAACATGCGGGCGCCGGCCAGGCTTTCCACTTTCTGCTTAATCTCGTCATTGCCTTCCCAGCGGGTCCATTCGCGCTTGGAAGTGACGCCCACTTTGTCGCGCAGTTCTTCCTGCATTTTCACCTGGGCCTTGATCACAGCATGTCCCACTTCGATGGCTTGGATCAGGTCTTCCTCCGAGCATTCTTTCGATTCGCCTTCCACCATCATGATGTTCTTTTCAGTAGCACCAATGATGAAGTCCATATCGGCGGTAGCCAGTTGGCTGCGGCTCGGGTTGACGACCATTTCGCCATTCACGCGGGCAACGCGCACTTCAGAAATGATTTCCTGAATAGGAATATCACTCACGGCCAAAGCAGAGGAAGCTGCCAGGCAGGCCAAGGCATCGGGCATCACCTCGGGGTCGGAGGAGACGAGCGTGATAATCACTTGTACATCACAGAGGTAATCCTCGGGGAACAGGGGGCGCAGGGCGCGGTCCACGAGGCGGGAGATCAGGACTTCATAGTCGGAAAGACGGCCTTCGCGCTTGAAGAAAGAGCCGGGGATGCGGCCTGCCGATGCGAATTTTTCCTGATAGTCCACCGTCAGTGGAAAGAAGGATTGGCCGGGTTTCGGCTCTTTGGAGGCTACGACGGTAGCCAGGACCATGGCATTGCCACAGCGAACGAGGGCGGAGCCATCGGCCTGGCGTGCTAGTTTACCGGTCTCAATGGAGACGGTCTGTCCGTTGGGCAATTGCATGCTCACGGACTTTGGATTCAGTTGCAACATGTGCGTTTTGGGGAGATTTATGCCACCTGTTTCAGCTTTGGGGCAGGTAGCGGGATGGATTGAAGAATGAACATCTTAAAAGGCCAGTTTTCGAAGGATGGACTGAGGGGCCTGGCCAGATCACGAGAAGGGTGAATGCCCAACCACAGGGTAAGAATCAGTCCTGTTCAAAATTACGTAACCGCTAAGTGGTTATTGCGATTTGGTGCCGGCCATTGCCAAGGCTTGGGATTCTTAACAAAATGCAGGTGATACATGCCCGACCCTAAGGCTTTAAACGACTATTCCCAACCGGAAACAGTTGGGAATAGCAAACCGAAATACCGCAATGCTTACTTACGAAGTCCGAG
>JAMIQN010000071.1:0-1989 GCA_035914595.1 Chitinophagaceae bacterium
CACCACCGCGGGCAGACTACGGTGTATATCCGTCTTGCTGGTGCAAAACCACCGCAGGAGAAACTGTTTTGACAAGCCGGGCATTCAATCATTCAAACATTCAGGAAACCTGAAGTTGGCATTCTTAAATCTCGGATACCAACTTCAGATTTCCTGAATGTCAGTATTACCGTATGTCTGGCATTCCAAAATATATTCCGGCAACGATTGCACAAATCTCTGCCCTCTGCCGTCTGCCCTCTGCCCTCATTTCGCTATCTTAGACCCATGCCAAGAATTGTCACCTTCGGCGAGGTCATGGCTCGGCTTTCGCCACCGGGGAAGAAAAAATTGATCCAGACAGACCAGCTTGACGTTATTTACAGCGGCGCAGAAGCAAACGTCAGCGTAGCCCTTAGTCACTGGGGTATGCAAGCGGCGCACGTCACCCGCTTTCCGGACAACCCGTTGGGACATGCCGCCACAGCAAGCCTCCGCAAACAGGGCGTTGATACCCATCACATCCAGTTTGGTGAAGGCAGGTTAGGATTATATTTTGTAGAGCATGGGGCAGGCAACCGCGCCACGCAGATCACCTATGACCGCCTCCCTTCCACCTTCCAACTTCAACCTTCCAACTCCTTTGATTGGGAGCAAATTCTTGAAGGTGCAGACTGGTTTCACTGGACCGGCATCACGCCAGCGATTTCGCAGACCGCTGCGGACAGTCTGCTGGAAGCATTAAAAGTGGCAAAGAAAAAAGGCGTGAAGGTTTCTGGCGATATTAATTTCAGGTCTGGACTTTGGCAATATGGCAAAACACCCGGCGAAGTGCTCGCACCTTTGGTGGAATACTGTCAGGTAGTGGTGGCAGCGGCCTCAGACACCACATCGATCTTCAATATTACGGCTCCCGAAGGTGCGGCTGGCTATATGGAACTTTACCAAAAATTAAAACAGCGTTTCCCGATGCTGGAGTATCTTTTCGCCTCCCAACGGGGTAGCATCAGTGCATCGCATAACACCATATCAGGGCTGATGTGTAACGGGACGGAGGTGATAGAAACCAGAACCTATGATGTTGACCATATTGTGGATCGCATCGGAAGTGGGGATGCATTTGCCGCGGGTTTCGTGTATGCGTCACTGAAAGGGGAGGAGGATGCCATGAAGATCGAGATGGCAGCCGCCGCTTCGGTACTCAAGCATACCATTGATGGAGACTTTATATTTGTAACGATCGATGAACTGCGCAGCCTGATTTCCGGAAATACCGGAGGGCGTGTCAAAAGATAACTATGGCAAGATTTACACCGGATGCAACGGTTAAGAAACTCAGTGATACCCGCTACATGCCCCTCTTCAATTTCGCCGATGCAGAAGTGTGCAAGCAAGTGATAACCGCAGCCTACAAATCAGGCCTTCGCGTGTTTGAATTGACGAACCGGGATACGATGGCCTTGGAAGTGTTCAAGCAGCTCGTGCCTTTTGTGGAACGGGATTGTCCTGACCTGAGTTTTGGTGTAGGCACCATCCTGGATGAAGAAACAGCGGAGGCATTTATGGATGCCGGTGCTGATTTTGTAGTGGCGCCGATCTACGATAAGAGTACTGCAAAGGCCTGCAAGAAGCGTAACATTCCGTATATCCCGGGCTGCCTCACGCCAACAGAAATGTACAAGGCGTATAAATCAGGCTCGGCCGTGGTGAAGCTTTTCCCCGGCAGTGCCGTTGGACCGGAATACATCAAACAGGTGCTGGCGCCGCTGCCCTTCCTAAAGATCGTAGTAACGGGAGGCGTCACCTTTGATGAAAGATCCGTGCGTTCATGGTTTGATCATGGTGCCATGGCCCTCGGCATCGGCAGTTCCGTGTTCACTAAAGATCGAATTGCGGCGAGGGATTTTGCAGCCATCGAAGCAGAACTGGCCAGAATCGCAGCATATTGATCATCATTGCTGTCAATATTTAGTATGCGTGGATGTATAACTTTTGTCGTCCTGCTCATCG
>JAMIQN010000072.1:0-17502 GCA_035914595.1 Chitinophagaceae bacterium
AGTGTAGAAAATGGTGGTCTTGTGCTTGTCAACCACATCCCAGAATCGGCCTGCATCCGGCCAGGTGGGGATGCCTTCAAACATCATCGTGGTGATGCCAGCGCAGAGTGGGCCATACACGATATAGCTATGGCCTGTAATCCAACCAATATCGGCGGTGCAGAAATGAACATCGTCCGGCTGCACCTGAAAGACATTGACGAAGGTGTAGGTAGCCCAAACCATGTAGCCGGCCGTAGTATGTACCACACCTTTCGGCTTGCCGGTAGAGCCTGAGGTGTACAGGATAAACAGCGGGTCTTCCGCATCCATTTCTACGGCAGGAAAGAAGGAGCGACCTGCTGCGCGGTTACGCACTACTTCCTCATCCCAATACACATCGCGGGGCTGCTGCATGGCCACCGGCGTATGCGTGCGGCGCCACACGAAGACCTGTTTCACAAAGGGGCAGTGCGTCAGGGCTTCATCTACAATGGGTTTTAAAGGAATCTCGCGGCTGCCGCGAAATGCTCCGTCTGCCGTAATGATGTACTCCGCATGAGCATCCAGCACGCGGTCGGCGATGCTTTGCGCAGAAAAACCACCAAAAATCACCGAATGGATGGCCCCGATGCGTGCACAGGCCAACAAGGCCACAGCCAATTCAGGCACCATGCCCATATAAATACACACGCGGTCGCCCTTGCGCACCCCGCGCTCGTGCAACATCCACGCACATTCATTCACCGCATCGGCCAACTGGCAGAAGCTGAGGGTACGGCTAGCTTCTTTCGGGTCATTAGGTTCCCAGATAAGGGCCGGTTTATCACCCAGTGTTTCCAAATGCCGGTCGAGGCAGTTCTCGGTGATATTCAGGCGGGCTCCTTCAAACCAGCGGATTTCAGGCTTTTGAAAATCCCAGGACACAACCTGCTGCCAGGGCTTGCGCCAATAAAAATGCGCAGCTACATTGCCCCAATAAACGGTGGGGTCCTGAATGCTTTGATGGTAATGTGCCCGATAAGCATCGTAGCTGTCAATTTGGTATGGAAAGCTCATAACGGAGAAGGATTTACAAGCGCTATTGAAATTATTTTAATGGCAAATAACCGTGAAAACTTGTACGCAATTCAAAAAAAAGACTGTATAGATGAGCCTCAACTATACTTAGGAATGATTTTTTAGAAATAACTTTAAGCATTATTCATCCCGGCCTGCCTTCCAAGGCACACCGCATTTCTTCACTCATACTCCCCACAGTTATGACAAAAGCAGACATCATCAATCGTATCGCCGATGCAACCGGTGTACCCAAGGTGGACGTGCTGGTGACGGTAGAGGCATTTTTCAAAGAAGTAAAAACAGCCCTTGAGCAGGGCGAGCCGGTGCATGTGCGCGGCTTCGGTTCGTTTCTGCTGAAACACCGTGCCGCCAAGACCGCGCGTAACATCCGCCAAAACACGGCCGTACAAATTCCGGAGCATACGATTCCGGCATTCAAGCCCTCGGTGGAGTTTGCTTCGCTGGTGCGCAACAAGGTTTTCCCCGACCACAAAGGGAAATCAGGCACTAACAAAGCCGTTACGAAATGACGAGCGTCATATAATCTAACTTCGCCAATCCTAAATGCCCCGTTTCAAAAGCGGGGCATTTTGCAGCCTTGAAAATTCAAACGCTTTTCATTTCAGCCTGTCTGCTGCTGATTACGCCAAGAAGCTTCGCACAGCCGGTATCGCCTGCCACAGACACCCTTCGGGTAGTCAATTGGAACATCGAATATTTCGGAGCACCCGGGCATCACAACCCAACAACACAAACCGCCGCCGTGCGGAACCTGATGACGGCGATTCAGGCGGACGTGTATGCACTGGAGGAAATTGTGAATTACGACTCGCTTGCATCCATAGTGCGCGGCCTTCCCGGAGGTTATGATTTTCTCGTTTCGCCCTACGGCTCGCTGGCCACAAGCCCTTCGGATCCTGATTATCCCGAAGCACAAAAACTGGCGCTGGTTTATCGTCGGGATCGGGTGCGGAACCCACATTCCCGCGCTCTGATGCGCAGCTCTTCCACCGCCTACTACAATTTCGCCAGTGGCCGATTTCCTTTTCAGATAGATGTGGAAATGCTTTGCTTAGACAGTGTCTGGCGGCCTTTCACGTTTATCGTGCTGCACGCAAAAGCTATGACGGATGGCAGCAGTTGCAGCCGACGCATGGCCGGCTGCCACGAATTGAAGGATACGCTCGACCGCTATTTCCCGCATACTTCTTTCCTGCTGTTGGGCGATTTTAATGATGATCTTGACGTGTCCAATTGCTCTTCTGCTACTGAAAGCAACTATGCGTACATGATTGACGACAGCACACATTACGTAGCACTGACCCTCCCTCTTTCGAGGACCGGTGCCGCCTCTACTGCAGGCTATAGCAGTATGATAGATCACGTCGTGGCATCGGATGAAATGGCGGTGAATTATGTGGCCGGCAGTGCTGAAATCCTGAAAGATTTTGTTCGCTCCGTTGTGCCTTCCTACAGCAGCACCGTTAGTGACCACTTCCCGGTTCGGACTAAATATCTGTTGCAGGCAACACCGAGTTCCGTAAGGCCTTCCCAAGCTTCCGAGCTTACAATCAGCCCCAATCCTGCGCGCGATTTTCTCACCATCCGCCTGAGCCGGCCCGGCCTTTTTCACGCAGTGATATTCGACATGCAGGGACGTTGTCTGGCACGTCTTTCCGGCTCCGATCATGCCCGTGTGGACCTGGGTCATTTTCAAAATGGCAGCTACGTCATTGGGCTGCAAATAGCCGATGGAACCATGCTGCATCAGCGGTTCAGCCTTTTTAGATAAGGGTGCCCTTCGGGCTTAAAGCCACTTACAGAGTACACCTCCCATCAGCGTGAGGCAGACCAGCCAATAGCCCCAATGGATGAGGATATACTTCCAGCTTTTGCGCTCCATGAGTGCCACCACACCAATGAGCGGCAGCGTAAAAAACAAGGCAGACATCGCACCATGATAGGCCCCGTGGCGAAAAGTCCGGTAGCTGTGTCCGTAGGCTTTCATGGCGGCGGCCAGCCAGCGGCGATCCGGCTCTGAAACGGGAGCGCCGCCCACCAGTCCCGCCAGTGCAAACTGATGAATGACGATGGGGGCCAGTGCAAGCGCCAGCATGAGCGAAAGAATAAGCGCGGGTATCAGAAAGGACAACAGCCGCCGATGCTGCAGGTCTTCCTCCCTAAAATTGTTGAGCCGCATCCACGACTTTCCAAAAACCGACTTATGGTACCAGATGAAGCCTACGACCACCGGAATGAAAGCGGCTGCTACTAACACCGTCAGGTTCATTTTCATAATGGCTAAGTCTCAATTTTTGAATGAAAGAAAGTAGCAGCAAGGCTCTAAAAAGCAATGCCGCCGCGCCTTTCCCTAATTTAGGCCGCTCCAAGAAAGGCCCTTCCCCCAACCCGCCGGATGGCCCAAACAGAGCCTCCTTCCTTTTATTGAAATGACTGATCAAAACAGCAGCAACCACGCCGAGACCCGTTCCGTTTTTATTGATGACATGTACCAAAGCTGGTTTCTGGACTATGCCAGCTATGTGATTCTTGAGCGCGCCGTTCCTGCCGCTGCCGATGGCCTCAAACCGGTGCAACGCCGCATCCTTCATGCGATGAAAGAGATGGATGATGGCCGCTTCAACAAGGTGGCCAACGTCATCGGCCAGACCATGCAATACCACCCGCACGGCGATGCTTCTATCGGTGATGCAATGGTAAACCTGGGCCAAAAAGACCTGCTGATTGAAACGCAGGGAAACTGGGGTGATGCCCGTACCGGCGACCCGGCCGCTGCCCCCCGTTACATCGAGGCACGGCTTTCAAAATTTGCGATTGAGATTGCCTTCAACAACAAGACGACCGACTGGCAGCTCTCCTATGACGGTCGGAAAAATGAGCCCGTCACCCTGCCGGTTAAGTTTCCATTGCTGCTGGCGCAAGGCGCGGATGGCATTGCCGTAGGCCTTTCCACCAAAATTCTGCCCCACAACTTTTGTGAGCTGATAGACGCGGCCATCAAGCATCTGAAAGGGCGCCGCTTTGAATTGTACCCTGATTTCCAGACGGGCGGCATGATTGACGTGGCGAATTACAATGATGGCATGAGGGGCGGCAAGCTGCGTGTCCGGGCGCATATTGAAAAGCAGGATGCCCGCACGCTTATAATCCGCAATGTGCCTTATGGTACGACCACTTCATCGCTGGTGGACAGCATCCTCAAAGCCAACGACAGCGGCAAAATCAAAATCAAAAGCGTTACGGACAATACTGCCAAAGACGTTGAACTGAATGTGCAACTGGCTTCCGGCATTTCACCCGACCAGACGATTGATGCGTTGTATCTATTCACCGATTGCGAGCTGAGCCTATCGCCCAATGCCTGCGTGATTGTGGATGACAAGCCTCAGTTTTTGGGCGTCAGCGAGCTGCTGAAAATGTCTGTGTCGCATACCAAAGACCTGCTGCTGCAAGAGCTGCAAATCCGGCTCCGCGAGCTGGAAGACGACTGGCATTATTCCTCGCTGGAAAAGATTTTTATTGAAAAGCGCATCTACCGCGATATCGAAGAGCAGACGAGTTGGGAAGGCGTATTGGGGGCCATTGAAAAAGGCCTGAAACCCTACCGTAAGCTCTTCCGCCGCGACATCACCCAGGATGATATAGTTCGCCTCACGGAAATCCGTATCAAGCGCATTTCCAAGTTTGACTCCTTCAAAGCCGATGAACATATCCGCTCAGTGGAAGAAGGAATGAGCCAGGTGCAACACGACATCGAACACCTGACAGAATACGCAATTCGCTACTACGAAGGGCTGCTTAAAAAGTATGGGCCGGGCCGCGAACGCAAGTCGGAGATACGCCCCTTCGAAACCATCCAGGCCACAACTGTTGCCATTGCCAATACGAAGCTGTACGTCAACCGAAAGGAAGGTTTCATCGGCACCGGCCTGAAAAAAGATGAGTACGTTTTCGACTGCTCCGACCTCGATCAAATCATCGTCTTCCGCAAAGACGGCCGCATGCTCGTGACAAAAGTGAGCGACAAGAATTTTGTGGGTAAAGACATCATCCACCTGGATGTCTTTCGCAAGAACGATGATCGCACCACCTACAACATGGTGTACAGCGATGGAAAAACCGGCATTGCCTATGCCAAGCGTTTCAACGTGACCGGTATCACGCGCGACAAAGAATATGACCTCACGAAAGGCAATCCTTCGAGCAAGGTGCTTTGGTTTACGGCCAACCCCAATGCTGAGGCCGAAGTGGTCACCGTCATTCTGAATCCGGCAGCCTCTGCGCGCAAAAAGGAATTCACTTTCTCCTTTGCAGATCTGGAAATTCGGGGCCGTGGTACTGCCGGAAATCAGGTGACGAAATATCCCGTGCGGAGCATACGACTGAAGGAAAAAGGTGTCTCGACCATCTCGGCTCCTGAAATCTTTTTTGATGAAGAAATCGGACGCCTGAATAAGGATGGCTATGGCCGCCTGCTGGGCCGCTTTAGTGAGGAAGACTTCATCATCGCCTTTTATCAGGACGGCACTTACGAGATTACAGCCCCCGATCTGAGCAGCCGTTTTGATGTCGAAAAACTCAAGCTCATCGCCCGCTTTGATCCGGAACAAGCAGTGACCGCCATCTACTTCGATGAAAAGAATGGCGCCTTCAACCTCAAGCGGTTTTATATCGAAACGCAGACCATCAACAACCGATTTTCTTTTATCCGCGAGGGCAAACATTCCTATCTGGAGTTAGTGACCCTACAGCAGGAGCCTGTGGTGCAATTGGACTACGGCAAGAAAAAAGAGATGGAGGAAGTGGAGCTGGCCGGTGCCACCGACATTGCTGGCTGGAAGGCCGTGGGTACTCGCATCGCTACCAAAGACCTGAAAAAGGTGGTGCTGATTTCCGAAGAGGAAAACGCTGACGAATCAGAAGATGAGGAGAAGCAGGGTGAGCTGTTTTGAGGAGTAGAAGAGGCGGGGTAGCTGTAGGCTCGCTTCTGCCGGCCGCTACCGCAACCGGTACTGAGGTTTTCCCACAGTAGATTACTTTCCAGGTGGCAACACAACGCTTCCCGCGTAGGCTCTGTACCCGGTGCGGTAGCGCCGGGCTCTCTATAAAGAATACACATAGCAGCCACTGAGGCAGTGCTAAGTAGTCTCTGCCGGCCGCTACCGCAACCGGAACTGTGGCATCCCCGCAGTGGATCGCTTTCCCGGGGCAACACAGCGCTCCTCGCATAGGCTCAGTACCCGGTGCGGTAGCGCCGGGTACTGCTACACAGTTATAGCAGCCGCTGTGCTACGTGGCTTCTGCCGCCGCTACTGCAGCTAGAACTGTGGCATCCCTCTGCCGCCATTATCTTTGCGCACTTTTTAAAAAAATCACCGCTCGTTTTCGATGAACAAGGATTTACTCCTATACCTCGTACCCGCCTGTGGGGTACTGGGCCTGCTATTTACGGCCGTCAAAAGCTCCTGGGTTTCCAAGCAGGATGCCGGCTCCGACCGCATGAAAGAAATCGCCCGCTACATAGCCGATGGCGCTATGGCCTTTCTACGCGCTGAATGGAAAATCCTGAGCTATTTCGCCGTCATCACAGCCCTGCTACTGGGCGTTCTGGGCGCTGCCAATGAAGGCAGCCATTGGAGCATCGCTATCTCCTTCCTGCTGGGCGCCGTCTTTTCTGCGACTGCCGGATATATCGGTATGAACATCGCCACGAAAGCGAATGTGCGCACCGCACAGGCTGCACGCAGCTCCCTGAGCAAAGCCCTGGCTGTTTCCTTCACCGGAGGTTCCGTGATGGGCCTGGGTGTAGCAGGCCTTGCCGTGCTGGGACTCGGTGGTTTATTCATCGTACTGCTGCAAATCTTTGCGCCGGGTGCTCTTTCCAACGCTCATGAAGTAGCCCGCGCCGTTGAAGTGCTGACAGGCTTCTCCCTCGGCGCAGAAAGCATCGCGCTTTTTGCACGAGTGGGTGGCGGCATCTACACCAAGGCTGCCGACGTAGGCGCCGACCTGGTCGGTAAAGTAGAAGCCGGCATCCCGGAAGATGACCCGCGAAACCCCGCTACCATTGCCGACAACGTAGGCGATAATGTGGGCGACGTAGCCGGTATGGGTGCCGACCTGTTTGGCTCGTATGTAGCTACTGTGCTGGCCACAATCGTGCTTGGCCATGAGGTGACTGCAGATGCTGCCGGCCTCACTCCGCTTACAGATGGATATGCCGGCTTTTCGCCCATCATTCTGCCCATGCTGATCGCAGGTATTGGCGTTCTGTTCTCCATCATCGGCACCTTCTTCGTGCGCATTTCTGAAAACGCAGGCATTAACACTTCTGCGGTGCAAAAGGCGCTCAACATGGGCAACTGGGGTTCGATTATCCTCACAGCTATTGCCTCTTTCTTCCTGGTTCATTTCCTGCTACCCGATACCATGTGGCTGCGTGGTCACGAATTTTCTAAGGAAGGCGTGTTTGGCGCCATCATTGTCGGCCTTGTGGTAGGCACCCTGATGAGCCTGATCACGGAGCATTACACAGCGATGGGCAGAAGGCCTGTGCTTTCTATCATTCGCCAGTCTTCTACAGGTCACGCTACGAACGTCATTGGCGGCCTGGCTGTGGGCATGGAATCTACGCTTTGGCCCGTGCTAGTCTTGGCAGGTGGCATCTATGGTTCTTACTGGTGTGCCGGCTTGTACGGTGTAGCCATTGCTGCCGCAGGCATGATGGCCACCACGGCGATGCAGCTTGCTATTGATGCCTTTGGCCCTATCGCAGATAATGCCGGTGGCATTGCAGAAATGAGCGAACTCCCCAAGGATGTCCGTGAAAAAACAGACGTGCTGGATGCCGTGGGCAACACTACCGCCGCCACCGGAAAGGGCTTTGCCATTGCCTCTGCAGCACTGACTGCCCTGGCACTGTTTGCTGCCTTCGTAGGTATCGCTAAGATTGACGGCATTGACATCTATCGTGCCGATGTGCTGGCGGGCCTTTTTGTCGGTGCCATGATTCCGTTCATTTTCTCCTCGCTGGCCATCCGCGCTGTAGGCCAGGCTGCCATGGCAATGGTGGAAGAAGTACGCCGCCAGTTCCGCACCATTCCGGGCATTATGGAAGGAACGGGCAAACCTGAATACGACAAGTGTGTGGCTATTTCCACCAATGCCTCGATTCGTAAAATGATGCTGCCTGGAGCGATCGCAATTGTAGCGCCACTGCTGGTAGGCTTCATTTTCGGACCTGAAGTGCTGGGTGGTTTTCTGGCTGGCGCAACTGTCAGCGGCGTGCTGATGGGTATGTTCCAGAACAATGCCGGCGGTGCCTGGGATAATGCCAAGAAGAGCTTTGAAAAAGGCGTGGACATCAACGGCGAGACTTTTTACAAGAAAAGCGAACCGCACAAAGCCTCTGTTACGGGCGACACCGTTGGTGATCCTTTCAAGGACACTTCCGGCCCTTCGATGAATATTCTCATCAAGCTGATGAGCATTGTGAGCCTGGTTATCGCGCCCACACTGGCAACACTTCATTCCAGTGAAATCAAGCAGCGCCGTGAGGACAAGATGAAGATTCTGGAGCACCTCGAAACAACCGCTACGCAGCAGGCCAACCGGCCTATAGCTGCCTCCTGGCACCAGTTCTCACAAGTGGCTGAGCCTGTCCGGAAATAATTCTATCCACTTTCAGGAATCCCCGCTGATGGTTATGGCGGGGATTCTTCTTTTCAAGAAAAAACGAATACCCCGGAAAAATCAGCACATCCCTTCCCACATTATTGATGAAGATCTTGTCGCGCCCACTCTTGTTCCGAATTCTTCTGATTGCAACAATGGTTGCCTTTGTGCCGCTGACGTCAATGCATGCGCAACCTCAGGCCGGTGGCCGGTTTTACCTCAGTCCGGAATTGGGTCTGGGCATCACGAGCAGCTATGATCCTTCACCGTTTTTGCATCTTGACCTGAGCCATCCCGACCGGAATGTGCGACTGGAATTGCGGGCCGGCTATTGGCTCAACAACAATGTCAGCCTGCTCACAGGACTGGGTTATGCCAGCTATCATTACCGGCTCGCGGCCCTACCGGCGGATGAAGGCGGCGATACCAGCTACCGCATGTCGCAGGAATATTGGGAAGTGCCACTGCTGTTGCGCCTTTCCACCTATCACGGACGAAGTGTTAAGACCCGATACTATGCCGCTGCGGGCATCCGTGCGTGCTTTCAAAGCGATGCCCGACATGATTTCAAGACGAATGACGGCAACACGGGCGAGAACGTGGTTCGCTCCGGTGATGTCAATCCATTTTGGCTGCGCGCCGTGGTAGAAGCGGGTTTGGACATACCGATGGACTATGGTTCGGCTGTGCTGATCGGAGTGAATTTTTCGCAGGGTTTGAGCCGCAACACCTGCCAGGATGGGCCGCTAGGCGCCTATCGTTTCGGGCTGCCAGTGGTAGGAGCCAGCATAGGCTTGCGCATTGGCCTTACTCAGGATAAACCAGCACCACATCGCCGCCCACAGCGTGGCCGGTACAGGTAAGTACGCGGCCTTCAGCAAGGTCGTTTGCCGTCAGTACTTCGTCGTAGCTCATCCACACTTTCCCGGATACACATCGTGCGGTGCAGCTACCGCACTGGCCTGCTTCGCAACTGTAAGGCAGCGTGATTCCGGCAGCCTGTGCGCTCTTCAAAATGCTGTCCGGGTATTGACTCGTGAAACGGTGCGAGATACCGGCAATGCGCACTTCTATCTGATGCGCTTTCCGGTCGGCAGGCAGGCGGTGATGCACCTCTTTTCGAATGCCAAAAAGCTCACGGCGCACCGAGGCAGCCGGCAATCCAAAATCCTGAAGCAGCAATTGCAGCATCCACATGTAAGAAGTAGGGCCGCAGAGATAGCTGAGCACACGCTTGGGATCTTCGTGCAGGTATGACTTTGCCAGCACCGGAAAAGACACTTTTGAAAGCCTTGCACGCAGCATATCCTGTGCATTGCTCCAGAGAAATACCAATTCAAATCTCTTAGGAAACTGCACCTGCAAAGCCTTAAGCTCTTCGAGAAAAACAGTCTGCTGCGGACTATGGCTGCTGTATAGCAGCACGACTCTTTGCAGAGTAGTTTGATGCAGAATTGCTTTCAGTAAGGAATAGATGGGCGTGATGCCAATGCCTGCGGCAAAGAGCCAGACAGCCTCATAATCGCTGACAAGAGCAGGCAGGGTAAACAAGCCGGTTGCTGCGCCGACACACTCTAGCGTGTCGCCCGGTTGGGCATCGTCTATCAGCTTGCGGGAAAGAACTCCGTTGGCTACGCGGCGCAATGTGATAGCGGCCTGCGCATCAACCCCGGGTGTGCTGGAAAAGGAATACGACCGCCGCTCGTCGCCGACCTTGAACGTAAGGAACTGACCCGCGAGATAGGAGATCGGCTGTCCATCGGCCCGCTCCAAAAAAAAGGTCTTGACGCCGGGAAGCTCTTCATGGATATCGGTGATGTGGAGGGTCATGGATGCGAAGCGAGCGTATGAAGGTGTACCAATCCAGATTTCTCGGTACAATAGTCGTATTTCAAAAGTCCATTTGAGGAAGAAGGTCTGTCTGCCCTCACAGCCCCTCGCTCAGCTCCAGCCAGCGCATTTCTTTTTCTTCCAGTTCGGCAGTGAGCTGTGTGAGCCGGGTGGTGAGGTTCCGTAAATCTTCGTAGGCCAATGCGCCGCTGCTCATGTCGGTGGTGATGCGTTCGCGCTCGGCTTCCAGCGCGGGAATGTCTTGCTCCAACTGCTCCAGCTCTCGCTGTTCTTTGAAAGAAAGTTTCCTGGGTTTTGATGCGATCTGACTGCTCTTCTTGGTCTGCTCCACTTTCACCTCACGCTGCTGGTTTGCTGCCTCGCGGGCCGCTTGCTCCTGCTCCTTTTGCCACCTGCGATAGTTGGAATAATTACCCGGGAAATCGCGGATGCTGCCCTGCCCTTCGAAGACCAGCAGATGATCCACGAGGCGGTCCATGAAATAGCGGTCGTGGCTGACGATGATGAGACAGCCGGGATAATCGCTCAGGAAATTTTCGAGAACAGCCAGGGTCGAAAGGTCGAGGTCGTTTGTAGGCTCGTCAAGGATGAGAAAGTTGGGATTGCGAAAGAGCACCGACAGCAACTGGAGGCGCTTTTTTTCACCACCACTCAACGACGAGAGGTAAGTGTATTGCTGCTCCGGCGTGAACAAAAAGGTTTGTAGAAACTGCGCTGCACTGAGGCTGCCGCCGTCTGCCAGCGGAAAATTCTCAGCGATGTTCTTGACATACTCAATGACGCGCATGTCTTCTTTAATCTCCAATCCGGCCTGCGAAAAATGACCGAAAACAATCGTGTCGCCAATGTTGATTTTGCCGCTATCCTGCGCTTCTTCACCCAGCAACATGCGCAGGAATGTGCTCTTGCCGGCTCCATTCTTCCCTATAATACCAACCCGCTCTCCCTTCTTGAACGTGTAGTCGAAACCATGCAGGATGACCTTTCCGTCTCCATAGCTTTTGTACACCTTTTTCAACTCTGCCACCTTGCCGCCAAGGCGATTCATCTTCACCTGCAGCGACACCTGTGCATCCTCAATTTTTTGGCGCGCCCTGGCTTCCACTTCATAAAAATTCTGCTCGCGGCTGCGGCTTTTGGTCGTGCGGGCACGCGGCTGTTTGCGCATCCATTCCAGCTCTTTGCGATAGATGTTGCGAGCCTTATCAATAGAAGCGGCCTGACTTTCGATGCGGGCTGCTTTCTGCTCCAAAAACGTTTCGTAATCGCCCTGATACGGGTAGAGCGTTGAGCCATCCAGCTCCCAGATTCGGTCGCAGACGTTATCCAGAAAATAGCGGTCGTGAGTAACGAGCAACAGCGTCACCTTCTCCTGATTCAGATAGTGCTCCAGCCATTCCACCATGCCGATATCGAGGTGGTTGGTGGGTTCGTCCATAATCAGGAGGACGTGGCGGTGTTCAAAGCCAATATCAATCAGGGTTTGCGCCAGAGCCACCCGCTTCCTCTGCCCGCCCGAAAGGGTTTTCACCGGCTGATCGAGCTGGTGGATATTGAGCTTGCCGAGTATCTGCTTCACCTTGGCCTCAAAGTCCCATGCGTTGTGTTCATCTAGTTGGGGGATGAGTGCAGAAAGGGCGGCTTCATCACCTACGGCCGCAGCATGTTCATAATCGCGGATCAGGCGAATGAAGGGATGCTCATAATGGAAAATATTTTCCAACACACTCAGCTCTTCGAGGAACTGCGGATCCTGTTCAAAGAGGGCTACGTTGACATCCTTATGAATCCAAACGCTGCCTTCATCGGCCGTTTCCTTTCCTGAAAGGATGCGCAGGAGGGTGCTTTTGCCCGAGCCATTTTTAGCGACCAGCGCAATCTTATCCCCTTCTGAAATATGGAAGCTGATGCCCTGAAACAGCGGCTTGATGCCGTAGGACTTGGTCAGATTCTCGACCGAAACGTAGTGCATAAACGAGGTGCAAAGTTGCTGCATCGTGCCGGGCCGGAAGGGTTCTGAACAAGGCCAGGCTAAAATTGTTTTCAAAAAGAAAAATTCAATTAAACGCTTGTTTAGCATTTAAACGGTCGTTTAACTTCGCGCCCCGTGAAACCGAAACCATCAGCAGAGGCACCTGAATTTTCTGAAAAGCAAGTGTGCATCCTTGAAGCAGCCGAGCGGCTCTTTTCCGTTCGGGGTTTTGTAGGAACTACCGTCCGCGAGATTGCCCACGAAGCCGGAGTGAACGTGGCGATGATTGCTTACTACTTCGGCTCTAAAGAGCAACTGCTCTTAGCCGTTTTCACCCACCGCATCTCGGCAGCCAGAATACAAATGGAGTATCTGCTCGCCGATAAGAATCTTTCTCCCATCGAAAAAATGGAGGCACTGGTCGAAAGCACGGTGGACCGCATGTTGAAGCATCGCGACTTTCACCGCGTGTTGCTCAACGCTCAGCTCACTTCGGGCAACGAAGAACTGGCGGGCATTATCGCCGACACCAAGGTGAAAAACCTGGAAATCGTCCGGAAGATGATTGCCGACGGACAACGACAAAAGGTCTTTACCCGCGGCATTGATGCTACAATGCTGGTGTTGATGATTACCGGCACCATCTATCAGGTAGCCACCGGCTCCGCCTATCTCAAAGCTGCCTACCCACACCATGACGCTACGGATGCCGCTTTCGAAGAGCGCATCCGCAAGAACTTGATTGTACACCTCAAACGCACCCTCAAAGCTGTTCTAACGTATGAAGCTTAGTAAGTCTATTCTGCTGTTTTCGATGCTGCCTTTTGCCGTAGCGGCACAACCACCGGCAGACATGCAGTCCGTGCCGCGACAGGTTTCCCTGAATGACGCCATCAGCATGAGCCTTCAGGCCAGCAAGCAACTTCGGGCCAGCCAGGCACGGGTGCAGCAGGCACAGGCAGGTTACACCGAAGCGCGTGAGCGCCGCCTGCCCGACTTCAAAATCACCGGTGCCTACATGCACGTCCTGAGCCAGGACATGGACCTGAAAATTGCTACTTCCAAACCGGACAATAGCAACAACCAGGGCAGTGAATCCGGTAGTGGGAGCGCCATGCCAAGCGTGGAGGACTTAGGCTATGCGATGGCCAACCTAAGTGTGCCCTTGTTTGCAGGTTTCAAAATTCAGAGCGGCATTGAAAGCGCGAAATACCTGGCGAAAGCTTCCGAACTGGATGCGCAGAAAGATCGGGCAGATGTCATTCTGAATACGGTGTCTGCGTACATCAACTTGTATAAAGCAGAAGCTGCCACTCGCCTCGTACAACAAAATCTGAACTCAGCCCGTCAGCGGGTGCGCGATTTGAGCAACCTCGAAAAGAATGGTCTGCTAGCGCGCAACGACCTGCTAAAAGCGGAACTGCAATCGTCCAATGTGGAGCTCGCATTGCTGGACGCACAAAACAATCTGCATGTAGCGCAGGTGAACATGAACCTGATGCTGGGCCTGCCGGAGCAAACCGAGCTGCACACAGATTCTTCCTTTCAGAGCGCCACCGATACACGCGACTTGCAAGAGTGGGAACAAACTGCCTTTGCGAATCGTAAAGACGCGCAGGCCCTTCAACAACGCAGCAAGGCAGCCGAAGCAGGCATTCGCGCTGCCAAGGCCGACTACTACCCTTCCCTCGCACTGACGGGTGGTTACATCGGCGGCTACATCCCCAATTTCATCACCATTAGCAATATGGTGAATGCTGGTGTGGGGCTCAGCTATTCCCCCTCTTCACTTTGGAAAACAGGCGCCAAAGTGAATGCTGCCAAGGCTCATCTGGCTGAGACCCAAGCCGGGATGGATATGCTTGAAGATGGCATTCGCCTGCAGGTAACACAGGCTTACGAAGCCTGGTTGCTCAGCAATAAAAAGATTGAAGTCTATCAGACCGCCCTTGCACAGGCAAACGAAAATTATCGCATCGTCAAGAATAAAAACGCGAATGCCCTCGCTACGACAACAGAACTGCTGGAGGCCGACGTAGCACAGCTCCAGGCTGAAATCAACTATGCCTTTGCGCGTGCCGATGCAACGGCCTCTTATGAAAAGTTGCTGAAGGCCGCTGGCATTCTCGACGAATCAATCCCCGCAAACAAATAATCATCACAACGCCCCCTTAGTCATTTTCATTTATGGAAAGCCAAACGAATACTGCTGAAGCTCAATCCTATACGTCCAACGGAACGACGGAGACTCCGTCAAAACGAAAAATCAACAAGCGCTTTCTCGTCGTGCTTGTGCTGTTGCTGATTGGCGGCGGCTCATTCGGCATCACGAAGTATGTAAACGCGATGCATCATGAGGACACCGATGACGCACAGATCACCGCAGACATCAATCCTATTATCCCCCGAGTTGGCGGTTACATCACGGAACTGCGTGTACAGAGCGATCAGCACGTGAATCAGGGAGACACACTTTTGGTGCTCGACGACCGTGATCTGCGCATCAAGCTGGAACAGGCGGAGGCTGCGCTGGCAGGCGCTCAGGCCAACCTCGAAGTAGCGCGTGCAAGCACCACGGCATCAGAAGCACATGTTGCTACCGCTCAGGCGCAGGTAGGCACCGCCGATGCACAGATCGCGGCTGCAGAAGTGAATGTCTGGAGAACTACTCAGGACTTCAATCGCTATTCCAACCTGATTGCAGACCACAGCATCACCCAGCAGCAATTTGAGCAAGCCAAGGCGGCCAAGATGAGCGCCGAACGCCAACTTGAAGTCTTACAGGAACAGCGTTCTGCTGCAAGCCGCCAAACAGTTGCCGCAAGCAGCCAAACCAAGGCCACAGCGGTTGGAATTGAAGTTGCCGAAGCATCCGTTCACAAGTGCGAAACCGATGTAGCAAACGCCAAACTCATGTTGTCGTACACGGTTATTACGGCACCTACATCCGGCTTCCTTTCGACGGTGCGGATTCAAATGGGGCAATTAGTTCAACCCGGCCAGACCCTGTTTGCGCTGGTCCAACACAACAGCATGTGGGTGACTGCCAATTTTAAGGAGACTCAACTCCGAAAGATGAAGACAGGCCAGGAGGTTATTGTGCATGCAGATGCATTTCCCAACCATGACTTCAAAGCAAAGCTTACGTCCTTTTCACCCGCAACCGGCGCGAGCTTTTCACTGCTGCCTCCCGACAATGCGAGTGGCAATTTCGTGAAGGTGGTGCAGCGTGTACCCGTGCGCATAGACTTTTCAGACAAGAACGACCCCATGCTTAAGAACCTTCGGGCAGGTATGAATGTGGACGTGGACGTTCATCTCTGATCCTCGTTCGCAGGACGTCCCCGTTTCGATTCAACAACCACTTTTTCGGAAAAGTATTCTTCATAAAATGGCTCTCACGCTTCGCGCCAACCGCAGCACCAAACCTCAGGCTGCCGCCATTCCCATGCACGATGATTCGTTGGTGGAATATGGCAGTCGGCGCGTTATCATCACACTCACCGCAATTTTCTGCGCCCTGCTGGAGATTGTGGATACCACCATCGTCAACGTGGCACTTGCCGACATGAAGGGCAACCTCGGTGCCACGCTCAACGAAGTAGGATGGGTGATTACGGCCTATGCCATCGGCAATGTGATTATCGTGCCGATGACGAGCTGGCTGTCGCAACAGTTTGGTCGCCGGAATTACTTCGGTGCTTCGGTAATTCTGTTTACCGTGTGCTCATTCCTGTGCGGCCAGGCAACGGGAATCTGGGAACTGGTCGCGTTTCGTTTCATCCAGGGTATTGGTGGCGGTGCTTTGCTGGTCACTTCGCAGACTATCATCACCGAGAGCTACCCGCAGGAAAAACGAGGCATGGCGCAGGCCTTCTACGGACTTGGCGTCATCATTGGCCCTACGCTGGGGCCTCCGCTGGGCGGCTACATCACCACTAATTTTTCCTGGCCTTACATCTTCTACATCAACATCCCGATTGGCATCATTGCAGCCCTGCTGGTGTTTCAGTTTGTGCGTTCTCCCCGCTTCTCTGAAAAGAAGAGCAGAAAGGATATTGACTTCCTAGGTATCGCCTTGCTGGCAGTGTTTGTAGGCTCTCTGCAATACGTGCTGGAACGCGGCCATGAAGAAGACTGGTTTGCATCGCCACTGGTAACAACACTTGCCATTACGGCAACCCTGGGTTTCTTCTTTTTCTTATGGCGCGAGCTGACTGCGGAACATCCGATCGTGAATCTGCGAGTGCTTAAAAACGGAAATCTCAGAATCGGAACAGCGCTTTCATTCATCCTGGGTTTTGGCCTTTATGGTTCCACTTTCATCATTCCGCTCTATACGCAAAGTATCTTGGGATGGACTGCGCTTCAGGCAGGCGAGCTGATGATTCCTTCGGCCATTACAACGGCTTTTCTCATGCCTTTTGTAGGGCGGCTGCTGACGAAGCGGGTGCCTCCACAATTGCTCGTGGCGCTGGGCATGCTGCTCTTCGCTGTTTATTCCATCTGGGGCTACTACATCCTGACGCCACATACCGGAGCCAATGATTTCTTCTGGCTGCTGATTGTGCGAGGCATGGGCATGGGCATGTTGTTTATTCCAATCACTACTCTTTCACTGTCGTCTTTGAATGGGAAAGAAATTGGTGAAGGGGCTGCATTTACGGGGATGATGCGCCAGCTCGGCGGCTCCTTCGGCATTGCCGTAATTACAACGCTGATTGCCCGTCAGAACAGCGTGCACCGTGTTGATATGTTGCCACACATTACTGCTACCAACCCAATGCTCACGCAACAACTGCATGGGCTGGAGGCAAACTTTATTTCTAAAGGAATGTCGCCGGAAGTAGCTCATGCAAGCGCTTTCAAAGCCATAGACTTCTCTATCATGAAGCAGGCCACAGTGATGTCGTATATGGACATTTTCCTGTGGCTCGGTATCA
>JAMIQN010000073.1:0-3897 GCA_035914595.1 Chitinophagaceae bacterium
ATCTGCAAGAGTTCATTCAGACCCTCGAGTCAGCCATGCATACCTCCTAAACCTGCTACCGGCAAGGCTTCCGGCGTAAGACGATTATTTATTGAGTCAGCTTCAGGAAGACGATGAAGCAGCCGTTGCGACGCTCCGTTCATCTGGATTTCACGATGAGGCTTTCCACGGGAAAATCGGTATGGCAACCTATCGCCTGCGCACCAGTTCCCACAGCACCACACCGATGCTGACAGAAATATTCAGCGAGTGCTTCGCACCCCACTGCGGAATTTCTATGCACTGCTCCGCATAGCTAAGCGCTGCATCGCTCACGCCGGACACCTCATTCCCAAACACCAGAGCGAGCTTTTCATCGGATGAAAATGGCAGGGCCTCAAGAGAAATGCAAGGCTCTGCCTGCTCCACCGCCACAATGCGGTAACCCTTTGCCTTTAGCTCCTGCAGCGCATCCTCCACTCGCCCGTAGTGCTGCCATACCACGGACTCTTCCGCACCAAGCGCCGTCTTCCGAATATCCCGATGTGGTGGCGTTGGAGTGTAGCCGCAAAGACACAGGCCCGCAATACCAAAGGCATCAGCCGTCCGGAACGCAGCACCCACGTTGTGCATCGAGCGGACGTCATCAAGAATCAGAAATATGGGATGCACAGGCGCCTGAAGTACCTCCTCTGGCCTTCTGCGATGCAGTGCCTGCATGCTTTTTCGGACAAACATGGCCTTTCCTGGAATCGAAAAAAGAAGCACAAACTTAGCGGCATCCCTTGCCTTTGAGTCAGTAACAATTAGTTTTGCAAAACCATCCACCTACCACTATGAATACGCTTTATTCGTTTGCCGCACCAAAATGGCGAGAGTCATCACAAGTGCTTAACAAAACCAGCTACAAAATCGTAGTCTGGAATGATGACGTAAACACCTTTGATTGGGTTATTGAATCGCTCATGGAAGTGTGCGCACACACTGAAACTCAGGCTGAGCAATGCGCGCTTATTATTCATTTAAACGGCAAGTATGCAGTTAAAGAGGGTGAGTTTGATACCCTCAGGCCGCAGGCTGAAGCTTTAATTGAGCGAGGCATTAACGCGACCATTCAATAATTCGACTTTCCCAATAAACCCAACGAAAGAGGCTGCCCGATGAAGGCAGCCTCTTTTTTGATTATTCAATTGGATCGTGCGTAAAGGCTGCGTTAAGCCTTCGACGCAATTGGCATTTACAAAATCAGCATCGCATCACCATAAGAAAAGAAGCGGTACTTCTCCTTAATCGCAACGTTGTAAGCCTCTGTCAGCAGTTCATAACCGGCAAAGGCGGCGGCCATGATCTGAAGACCGGTTTTGGGCAGATGGAAGTTGGTCACCAGTGCATTGGCAATGCTGAAGTTGTAAGGCGGGTGAATGAATAGGTTCGTCCATCCTTCTGCCGGCTTCAGTTGGCGGCTGGCAGTAACAGCACTTTCCAGAGCCCGCATCGTTGTAGTGCCGATAGAGCAGATCCGACGCCCATTCTGAATACCACGATTCACCACCTGAGTTGCATAATCATCCACCTTGAAGTACTCGGCGTCCATCTTATGCTTGCTCAGATCTTCCACCTCTAAAGGACGGAAGGTGCTCAGACCGGTATGGAGCGTCACTTCTGCAAACTGAACACCAACAATTTCCAAACGCTTGATCAGCTCACGTGAAAAGTGCAAACCGGCCGTAGGTGCCGCAACCGCTCCTTCATACTTAGCATATACGGTCTGGTAGCGCTCGCGGTCGGTAGCATCCGGCTGGCGCTTGATGTAGCGCGGCAAGGGGGTTTCTCCCAATTGCTCCAACACAGCTTTGAATTGTGTGTCATTGCCATCAAACAAAAAGCGGATGGTTCTGCCGCGGCTGGTCGTGTTGTCAATCACCTCGGCTACAAGCTCTTCGTTGTCACCGAAGTAGAGTTTGTTGCCCACCCGAATTTTGCGGGCGGGGTCCACGATGACGTCCCACAGGCGATTCGGCTTGTTGAGTTCGCGAAGCAGGAAAACTTCGATTTGGGCACCGGTCTTTTCCTTGCGGCCATAGAGCCGGGCCGGGAACACTCGCGTGTTGTTCACAATCATCACGTCCTTGTCGTCGAAGTACTCGATGATGTTGCGGAAAACTTTGTGCTCTATTTTGCCTGTGTCCTTATGAACGACCATCAGGCGACTGTCTTCACGGTTCTTGGCAGGGTGTTGGGCAATGAGGTTGAGCGGCAGCTCAAACTTGAATTGCGATAATTTCATACAGGGAAATAAAAGGAAAAGCGCGCAAAGTTACTCCCATTTACCCGGATCAGCGCCACGTTTTTCATCAGCCTCAGTAGGCCCCTATTTCCTCCCGTTTCAAGCTTCGATCATCCGCATTCTGACGTCTCATTTAGCCTGATTCCAAATCAGCGGAGCGTTACCCACACGGGCGTATGGTCGCTGGACTTTTCCCAGCCCCGAACGTCCCGATCCACACCCGATTGGTCCAGCTTTGCCAAAGCTGCTTTGTTGAGTAGGAAATGGTCTATCCGCAGGCCGGCATTACGGGCAAAGGCATTTCTGAAAAAATCCCAGTAGGTGTAGATCGTTTCCCCCGGATGCTGATGGCGCAGTGCATCGGTCCAACCCTGGCTCATGATGCCGCCAAATGCCTCACGCGTTTCTACGCGAAACAAGGCGTCTTCGGTCCAGCGCTCGGGCCGGTACACATCTTCTTCAGCAGGAATCACGTTGAAATCGCCGGTAATTACCACAGGCTCCTCGCTGGTGGCCAATACTTGCAGATGCACGCGTAGCCGCTCCATCCAGCGCAGCTTGTAGTCGAATTTGGGGCCGGGCGCTGGATTGCCATTCGGCAGGTACAGACAAACGACATGCACCCCATTGACGCGGGCTTCTATCAATCGGCTTTGCTCATCCGCATCGTCCCCCGGCAGGCCGCGGCGGAGTTCTTCGGGCTTCGCCCCCGGCGTCAGGATGGCCACACCATTCCAGCTCTTCTGACCATACCAAATGCCCTGATAGCCCACTTCCTGCACCGCCTCCATCGGTACATTTTCAATGGTGGCTTTCAACTCCTGCAGGCAGACCACATCAGGCCTTTGCTCATCCAGCCAGCGCAGCAATACAGGCAGTCGGCTGCGGATTCCATTCACGTTGTAGGTAGCGATTTTCATATGGGCGTGTCGTGGCGCAAACGTACTTTCCTTTACCAGCACCTGATCTGATTTTCCGAATCCAGCTTCCGTTCCTTCCCTGACATGAATTTCTCACGCGCCTGTGTTTGGCTCCTGGCCCTATTCCTCGTTCCATCGCATACTTGTGATGCGCAGCACTTTTCTCCTGCGAAAACGACGCGGGTAAGGTTAACCGGTCCACGTGCCTTGCAGCTACCTGCTCTTTCAAAGGGCGATCAGGTTATTCAGCGAAAGGCGTACGTGCTTGCCTTCGAGCCAAGGTATATGCAAGCAAAATGGGCAGCCTATTTGCTTCGGGGACGACAATTCCAGCAATACGATTATGCGCGCAGCGATGAATTTTTCCCAGACCCGGCCGTTCGTCCTCATTCAGCTGACGATGGCGACTACCGGCACTCCGGCTTTGACCGTGGCCACCTGGTGCCTGCCGAGGATATGTCCTGGTCTGGCCAGACGATGCTGGAATCATTCTACTACTCCAACGTCAGTCCACAGCGGCCCGCATTTAATCGTGGCGTTTGGAAGCGATTAGAAAAATTGGTGCGCTACTGGGCGCGCATTTATGACAGCGTGTATGTGGTTACCGGGCCTGTGCTTCATCCAGGCCTTCGCACTATTGGCTACCACAAGGTGGCGGTGCCGGACTATTTCTACAAAGCTGTGTTGCGCATCGGGCCGGACGGAGTGCAT
>JAMIQN010000074.1:0-4282 GCA_035914595.1 Chitinophagaceae bacterium
GCCCGCATCATCCAATACAGCAGGAACAATAGCGGCCAGATCTTCGATACCCGGATTTTTCTGAATCAAGTCGCTGGCGCCCGCTCCGGGCAAATCCGGAATGAGCAGGCAATGGTCCCGGCTCAGCAATTCCACTAATGGATTCCACAAAATGCCCGAAGCAGGGAAGCCATGCAGCAGCATCAATGCGGGTCCCTCACCTACACGACGGTAGGCGAAACGAGCATCTTGCTTAGTGCGGATGATGGGCGTCGGATTCATGATGTAGCGGCTCCGTAGCCAACCTATAAATCATGCCAAACAGGTAGAGCAGGCTCAGCAGTAGCGGCCAGATTTCGGTGAATGGCAAGGTTTGCACATGAAAGACATGGAGCGCCACAGCCGTCAGCAAAAGCACGATAGCCACGAGTGCGTAACGGCTCCGCTTCCTGCGCTTTACAAAAGGAATGATGAGGTTGGTCGGCAGGCACCAAAGCACATTGAAGTTGTTGCGGCAGGTATCATGGTCCGTGCCCAGCCACATAAAGAGCATGAGGCAGCCGAGCAGTCCTGTAACGATGAGCAGCAGGTGGCCTACAATAACCGAAAGCGGTTTTATCCCGGGTATGGCTGAGCCAACAATGATGAAAACGGCGATGGCCAGCGTCGTGAAAAAGGGAATATTGTAGGGCACCGGAGTGGGGCTGGGTGCTGGTAAAATTTCCTGTGCCGGCTCCGACACTTTCTTCCCATCCACACTTGCTCCGGCCATTCCCTTCATCAGATTATCCGGCAGGAACATGGCGTCTTCATTGCTCATCTTCTTGTCCACGGGGCGGCCCAGCAGCAGGTTGATTCCTAAACGCTCCCAAGGCAGCGGAGCCAGGTAATGATTGATTTCATCGCGAAAGCTCATTTGCTGCCCTGCGGGCAAAACGGGGCCATACCGGAAGGAAGCGCCAAAGGTTTTTTCAAACACATCGCGGGGGCGGGTCGCACAGTTGTCGTAGAGAAAATTGTACTTGTAGTAGCGGTTTTCGTCCAGCAGATTTTCATTCAAAAAAGCCTGAACAGATTTTGCCTGATCCTGACTCAGAAAAATTTCCTGCTCCTGCACGCCGCGTTGTTCGGCGATGTAGGTCTGCACAAAATGGAGGTATGATTCATCGGAGCAATAGTAGAGCAGCATGCCCCGCATAAACTTCAGCTCAAAATTTTCCTGAAAGCCGTCGAAGGTGCCCCAGTTATAAACGCGATCGGTGCCGGCTGCACTGTCGGTAATGCGGATGCCCGTGTGGCCAAAGGCAGCATAGATTTCATCGCCGGTGCTGACGGTGAGCAACGAAACTCGTAAGCCTCTGGGGCGGCTGCTGTCGCTTTGCGCGAAGGCTGTGCCACAAAAAAGAAGCAGGACAATGAAGCTGCTTATTTTCTTCATCATCCTGCTCATGATTGGTTTGAAAATACTGACTTTAGAAGCCTCAGGCTGTGATGCCATCGCCGGCGAAAATAGCATGGAGGTATTCGTGGTTGAGGCGGTTGATGTTTTCCAGTGAAATGCCTTTGGGACATTCCGCTTCGCAGGCGCCGATATTGGTGCAACTACCAAACCCTTCTTTGTCGTGCTGCTGCATCATGTTTACGGCACGCATTTTCCGCTCGGGGTCGCCCTGAGGCAACAAAGCAAGATGGCTGGCTTTGGCAGAGGTAAACAACATGGCCGATGCATTGGGACAGGCTGCCACGCATGCGCCACAACCGATGCAGGCCGCAGCAGCGAAGGCCTGCTCCGACTTGTGCTTTTCAATCGGAATTGCATTTGCATCCACGGCATTCCCGGTGTTGACGGACACATAGCCGCCCGCCTGAATGATGCGGTCGAAGGCAGAACGATCACAGACCAGGTCCTTCACGATTGGGAAGGCATTGGCGCGCCAAGGCTCCACCACGATGGTGTCACCGTCTTTGTATTCACGCATATGCAACTGGCAGGTGGTGGTATGATGCCAGGGGCCATGTGCGCGACCGTTGATGTGCATCGAGCACATACCGCAAATGCCTTCGCGGCAGTCGTGGTCGAAAGCAATCGGGTCTTTGCCTTCTTCAATCAGGCGCTCGTTGAGCACATCAAACATTTCGAGGAAGGACATTTCCGAAGAGATGTCTTTCACCTGATAGGTCTCGAAGTGGCCTTGTGCTTTATTGTTCTTCTGACGCCAAACTTTCAGGGTCAGATTCATTGTGTAGTGTTCCATGCTTTACTCTTTAGAATGGTTGCGGGTTTGCTGTGTCGCTCTGAGGAATCAGGGCATCCGGCTGCGCTCGCGTTTTGATTTACATACTCGAATAAAATGACCTTCTGTGTTTCCTGCTGTGAATGCGCTGTGATTGCTGCTCGAGTCGAATTGCGTTCCGGCAGGAAGATTTTCGGATTTACTTGTAAGAACGCTGGGTTGGATGCACGACTTCGAAGTCCAGGCTTTCGCGAGTCAGTTCAAACTGGCCATCGCCTTTCCATTCCCAGGCAGAGACATTGAGGTACTTATCATCCTGACGCAGGGCCTCTCCTTCTGAAGTCTGAAACTCTTCACGGAAGTGGCCACCACAACTTTCATTGCGGTCGAGGGCGTCAATGCACATCAGCTCACCCAGCTCCAGGAAGTCGGCCACACGGCCTGCCTTGTCCAGTTCTGGGTTGTATTCATCGGTGCCTCCGGGGATGCGCACATTCTTCCAAAATTCCTCGCGTAGCGCCCGGATTTCTCCGATGGCCTCCTGTAGGTTTTTGGCGTTGCGGGCCATGCCGCATTTGTCCCACATAATCTTGCCGAGGCGCTTGTGGAAGGACTCCACACTCTCGGTGCCTTTCACGCTCATCAGCTTGTTGATGCGCGTCCGGACGGCATCTTCGGCAGCCTGAAATGCGGGATGGTCAGTGCCTTCCACCTTCGTGCTGATTTCGCCGGCCATGTAGTTGCCGATAGTGTAGGGAATGACGAAGTAGCCATCAGCAAGGCCCTGCATCAGTGCAGAAGCACCCAGCCGGTTGGCGCCGTGGTCGGAGAAATTGGCTTCGCCCAAGGCATACAAACCGGGCACCGTTGTCATCAATTCGTAGTCCACCCAAAGACCTCCCATCGTGTAGTGCACGGCAGGGTAGATGCGCATGGGAACGACGTAAGGATTCTCGCCGGTAATCTTTTCATACATCTCGAAGAGGTTGCCGTACTTCTCGCCGACAACGCCCTTGCCAAGTGCATAAACCGTGTCGCGGTCGGCATTGCTGAGGCCTTGTTTGTGCGCTTCCACATGGCCGTAGCGCATGATGGCATCCATGAAGTCGAGATAGACCGCCTGCTTGCTGCTGCCCACACCATAGCCGGCATCGCAACGCTCTTTGGCAGCACGCGAAGCCACGTCGCGAGGAACCAGATTACCGAATGCAGGGTAGCGGCGTTCGAGATAATAGTCGCGCTCTGCTTCCGGAATTTCGTTAGGCTTGCGGGTGTCGCCTTTTTGTTTGGGCACCCAGATGCGGCCGTCATTGCGCAGCGATTCCGACATCAGTGTCAGCTTAGACTGGTGATCGCCGGAGACGGGAATGCAGGTGGGGTGAATTTGTGTGTAGCAGGGATTGGCGAAAAATGCACCCTGGCGATGCGCTTTCCAAGCGGCGGTCACGTTGCTGCCCATCGCATTGGTGGAGAGGTAAAAGACGTTGCCGTAGCCACCCGAGCAAAGCACTACTGCATGGCCGAAGTGGCGCTCCAACTCGCCGGTGATCAGGTTGCGCGCAATGATGCCGCGGGCCTTACCGTCAATTTTTACCAGTTCTTGCATCTCATGGCGGCTGTACATCGTTACGTTGCCAAGGGCCACCTGGCGCTCCAGTGCCTGATAGGCTCCAATAAGAAGCTGTTGTCCCGTTTGGCCGGCAGCATAGAAGGTGCGCTGTACCTGCACGCCACCGAAGGAACGGTTGGAAAGCAGGCCGCCATATTCGCGTGCGAAAGGAACACCCTGAGCGACGCACTGGTCAATGATATTAGCCGAAACTTCCGCCAGGCGATAGGTGTTGGCTTCGCGGGAACGATAGTCGCCCCCCTTGATTGTATCGTAGAAAAGGCGGTAGATGGAGTCGCCGTCGTTTTGATAATTCTTGGCAGCGTTGATGCCGCCCTGAGCCGCGATGGAGTGCGCGCGACGGGGTGAATCCTGAAAGCAAAAGGCTTTCACTTTATAGCCCATCTCGCCCAGAGAAGCCGCCGCAGACGCACCCGCCAGGCCCGTTCCGATCACTACG
>JAMIQN010000075.1:0-6292 GCA_035914595.1 Chitinophagaceae bacterium
CGTACTTCTGATACTTGTCGTTCAGAGAGTTGATCCAAGTCTGATAAGCATTGGCACCCAAGCCAAAGAACAGATAAGGGTCAATCTTAGTACGGGTGTGATGGAAGAGGATGTTACCAATTGACAAAACCACGTCCAGGTTCAATTGGTGAGATTCCATCCGATAGTTGTAAAATACCGGGGTAGTATAACCATTGCCCGGGTCGTTCCAGTTGTTACCATTCCAAGCCGGGTTCTTATCGTAACCGGATGAAGGTTGGAAGGACAGGCCCTTGCCAATACCATAGTTATAATCCAAACGAAGGGACCCTACATAACCAAGAGCCTTACGCACGTGCAGTCCAAAGCCGTACCCGCCCTTATTCCATAACATCAGGCTTGGAACGTCACTGGAAAGGTTATACAATCCGAAGCTTCCACCGATCTCCCACATGTTGCGAGGCTTGGCCGGGAAGTTTGTTTGGTGGTTCAGGAACTTGCGGTGTTGTTCCATGCGGCGACCCGGAACCAGGCCGGTGTCGAGTACATCGTAGCTCTCGCCACGGTAAGTCATGTCACGCGAACTGAAAGAGGCGCCAGTGCTGTTGCCACTTTCTTGTGCGAAGACCGGACCAGCTGCTAAGGCGGTAAATAAGCCACCCAGCAAGAGGTACTTTTTCTTAATCATACTTGTGTGGTTGTTTATGGACGTTTTTGGTGAAACTCACGTTTTGGCGGCGCCAAAGGTAGAGGCCTCGTAAACAAAAAACAAAAGAATCTTCCCACAAATCAACAGTGGCGCCTCTTTTGCACCCACTTTTCTGTCCACAACTGAGCCTTATCATCCTATTATTCCTCAACTGCAGGGCTACATTTGCCGCGCTCATGCAATCTGTCCAACGCCTGATAGGCCCAGAACTGGCTCTCTTTGAACAAAAGTTTGCCGCCTCAGTAAAAGGCAGCAACGCCTTGTTAGATAGAATCATGCGTTTTATTATCCGGCGTAAAGGAAAGCAAATGAGGCCAATGTTTGTTTTCCTATCTGCCAAGATTGCCGGAGAAATTAACGAAAGGACTTATCGCGCCGCTTCGCTCATTGAGTTGCTACACACGGCTACCCTCGTCCATGACGACGTGGTGGATAACTCCATGCTTCGCCGAAATTTCTTTTCAATCAACGCACTGTGGAAGAATAAGATAGCAGTGCTGGTAGGCGATTATCTCCTGTCAAAAGGTTTATTGCTTGCAGTAGAACACGGCGATTTCCGGATCCTCGAAATCACCTCTCGCGCCGTCCGCGAAATGAGTGAGGGCGAACTGCTTCAGATGGAAAAAGCCCGAAAGCTTAACATTTCAGAAGGAATATACTTTGAAATAATCCGGGCAAAAACCGCCTCCCTCCTCTCTTCTGCCTGTGCCGCCGGCGCCTTTTCTGCTGCCGAAAATGATATAACTACTGAACATTTTCGCCTTTTTGGAGAAAAAGTGGGGATAGCTTTTCAAATAAAAGATGACCTCTTTGACTACGGCGCGGAGCAAATAGGTAAGCCAACCGGTATTGACATCAAGGAAAAGAAGATGACCCTGCCCCTCATCTACACCCTGCAACACTGCGACGAAGCCACCCGCCGACATATCATCTACATCGTAAAAAATCAAAGTACAGACCGGCGTAAAGTGGATGAAGTCATTGCTGCGGTGCAGGCTTCAGGTGGCATTGAGTATGCAACCCGCAAAATGCATGAATACAAGGATGAAGCCCTGGCATTACTGAATGAATACCCCGCATCCGATGCCCGAAGCGCTATGGAAGAGCTCGTGCATTACGCCATAGACCGTCGGTATTAGGCTATCAGCGAAAAGGTCTCTGCTCCATCCATTCCCGGCCCTTTACGCGAACTTCGGTTCTCCCTTCTCATGACACATGCTGATGCTTCGCCCACTTTCGAAAAACCTACGGAAGGCGGGCAAATAGAGGTTCTGGGCGCCCGCGTGCACAACCTCAAAAACATTGACGTTTCCATCCCAAAAAACGAGTTGGTCGTCATCACGGGTATCTCCGGCTCGGGCAAATCATCGCTGGCTTTCGATACCATTTTTGCCGAAGGTCAACGACGCTATCTGGAAAGCTTTGCCGCCTACGCCCGCCAGTTTATGGGCGACCTCGAACGCCCCGATGTGGACAAGGTATCCGGCTTATCGCCCGTCATTTCCATTGAACAAAAAACCACCAACCGCAACCCACGCTCCACAGTTGGCACCGTCACTGAAGTCTATGATTTCCTGCGCCTGCTATTTGCCCGTGTAGCAGAAGCGTTTTCCTACAATACCGGCAAGCGTATGGCGCGCTTCTCGGAGGATGAAATCGTGGCCCACATTCGTCAGGAAATGACTGGCCGGCGCGTCATCCTGCTGGCACCATTGGTTCGGGGGCGCAAAGGCCATTATCGCGAACTCTTTGAGCAATTGCGCAAACAGGGCTACCTCAAAGTGCGCGTGGATGGCGAGGTGAAGGACATCCGTGAAAAAATGCAGCTCGACCGCTACAAAATCCACGATGTGGAAGTAGTCGTAGATCGTATCGTTGTGGATGACGAAAGTGCCGCCCGCCTCAGCCTGTCGGTGCAGCAGACCCTTCAGGCCGGTAAAGACCTCATGTTCGTGCTGGATGCGGATAGCGGTCAGCTCAGCCAGTATAGCAAGCACCTGATGTGTGCCGATACCGGCCTTTCATACGAAGAACCCTCTCCGAATACCTTTTCATTCAATTCGCCTTATGGAGCCTGCCCGCGTTGCAAAGGCCTGGGAACCGTGCATCAAATCAATATGGAAGCACTGGTACCGGACCCTTCGCTGAGCATTCAGGATGGAGCCATTGCGCCGATTGGTGTGGAGCGCGATTCCTGGACCTACACCCAGGCAATGCAATACGCACGTAAGAATCACATTTCCACCAAGGTACCCTTCCAATCGCTGCGCCTCGAGCAACAAAATCTGATGCTTTTTGGCAATGAAGATGGCGTCATCACCTTCGATCCGGAAGACATCAGCACCAGAGGTTTTAGCCTCGGCGAGGGTGATTACGAAGGCGTTGCGAACACCATCCTGCGCCTTTTTGATGAAAATACCAGCGTGATGGTGCACGACTGGGCGGAAGGCTTCCTGATGCAACAGGCTTGCCCCGATTGCCATGGTACCCGCCTGAAGAAGGAAAGCCTTTGGTTCCGCCTTGATGGCCGCCATATCGCCGAGCTTTCCGCCCTTTCTTTGAGTGGTCTTCAGGGCTGGTTGGAAGGCATCGAATCGCGGCTGAGCGAGAAACAAAACATCATTGCCAAAGACATCCTCAAAGAAATTCGGGATCGGCTGTTTTTCCTCCTGGACGTAGGTCTGCATTACCTCAGCCTCGACCGCCCTACCCGCACCCTTTCCGGCGGTGAAAGCCAACGTATCCGCCTCGCCACGCAAATCGGCTCACAACTCACCGGCATCACCTACATCCTGGACGAGCCTAGCATCGGCCTGCACCAGCGCGATAACCATCGCCTCATCACGGCACTGAAAAATCTCCGTGACGGCGGCAATTCGGTCTTGGTGGTGGAGCACGACAAAGACATCATGCTGGCAGCAGACCATCTGATTGATGTAGGACCCGCCGCCGGCTGGCATGGAGGCCGCATTGTGAGTCAGGGGACACCGGCGGAAATTCTGCTGCAGAACACCGTTACTGCGCGCTACCTGAATGGTGCGGCGAGCATCAAAATTCCTGCACAACGCAGGAGTGGGAATGGCGCTGAAATCCGCCTCAATAAAGCCTCCGGCAACAACCTGAAAAAGGTCAGCATTCGCCTGCCAATGGGTTGCTTTATCGCCATCACGGGTGTGTCGGGCAGTGGCAAGAGCACCCTCATCAACGAGACACTCTACCCTATTCTGGCCCATCACTGCTATCGAAATTTTAAGGCAAAGCCGATGCCTTATGCGTCCATCGAAGGCTTGGAGTTTGTGGATAAGGTCATCGAGATTGACCAAAGCCCCATTGGCCGCACGCCACGTTCCAACCCGGCAACCTATTGTGGCTTTTTCACGGAAATCCGCAGCCTTTTTGCGCAGGTGCCGGAGGCAAAAATCAGGGGCTACAATGCCGGCCGTTTCTCTTTCAACGTAAAGGGCGGGCGCTGCGAAGAATGCAAAGGGGCCGGCCTCAAGACTATTGAGATGAATTACCTGCCCGACGTGTTCGTGCCTTGCGATAAGTGCCAGGGCCGCCGCTACAATCGCGAGACACTGGAGATTCGTTACAAAGGGAAAAGCATTGCCGATGTGCTAGACATGACCGTGGACGATGCCGTGGAATATTTCGTCAATGTGCCCTGGCTGCATCGGCGCATCAAGACCCTGCAGGATGTGGGCCTCGGCTATGTGACGCTGGGGCAGAATGCGGTCACCTTATCAGGCGGCGAAGCACAACGTGTAAAACTGGCTACAGAGCTGGGCAAACGTGACACCGGAAAGACCATTTACATCCTCGACGAACCCACCACAGGCCTCCATTTTCAGGACATCCGCCAGCTACTCAATGTGCTCAATCGCCTGGTAGATCGCGGCAACACGGTGCTGGTAATTGAGCATAATCTGGACGTCATTAAGGTGGCCGATTATGTTATTGACATGGGCCCGGAAGGTGGTGAAGGCGGTGGCAGCGTGGTGGCTACGGGCACGCCGGAAGCAATTGCCAAAGTGAAAGCAAGCCATACAGGTCATTACCTGAAGGAAGAACTGAAGGCTGCTGCTCCACTTCAAAAGCTGGCCGGGAATTCGTAAGAACCTGCTCCTTTTTCTTGCTCATTACAGAACCTTTGCCGCCTTGAGAACGGCTCTCATAGCCCCAAGCACCTCCCCCAATTAATGCCTACTTCCAATAGCGCCCCGCACGCACGCCTCTTTCTCAGAAAAAATATTTCCGACCGCGTGGCCGGCGGCCATCCCTGGGTGTTTGCCAACGAGCTTGGCGACCACGATGGCCATGCACAGCCCGGCGACATTGTGGATCTGCATTCCTACAATGGCTCCTTTGTGGGGCGTGGTTATTTCAATCCCGCTTCGCAAATCAGGGTGCGCCTGCTGACGCGCGATGCAGACGAAACGATCAATGCGGCATTCTTCAAACGCAGCATTCAAAAGGCCTGGGACTATCGGCGGCGTTTAGGCTATGTTGAAAATTGTCGCCTGGTTTTTGGCGAAGCAGACGGACTGCCGGCGCTCATCATTGACAAGTTTGGCAACTACTTCAGCCTGCAGACGCTGGCCCTCGGCATAGACCGTTGGAAAGATGCCATCGTGCAGGCATTGGAAGAAATCTTTTCACCGGAAGGCATCTATGAGCGCAACGATGTGCCCGTCCGCGAACTGGAAGGATTGCCACAGCAGAAAGGCTTTCTAATCACTCCTTTTGACCCCAACATTATCATCCAGGAAAACGGGCTGCGCTTTCATGTGGACCTTGAAAATGGTCAGAAGACAGGCTATTTCCTGGACCAACAAGACAATCGTCGGGCCATTCAGCGTATCGTCAAAGATGCGGACGTGCTGGGTGCTTTCACCTACACCGGCACCTTCGAAATTCATGCAGCGCACTACGGTGCGAAGAGTGTGCTGGGGCTCGACATTTCTGAACAGGCGGTGGCGCAGGCCAATCGAAATGCAGCGCTCAACAATGTAACGGACCGTTGCCGCTTTGAAGCCCTTAACGCCTTCGACGTGCTGAAGCAATGGGGCCGCGAGGGGCGCTCGTATGATGTGGTCATGCTTGACCCGCCGGCCTTCACGAAGAGTCGCGACAGCATTCAAAAGGCTGCAAGTGGCTACAAGGAAATCAACCTGCGGGGCATCAAGCTTGTGCGACCGGGAGGCTTTCTGGTGACATCCTCTTGCACGAATCTGGTGCCGCCCGAAATGTTCCTGAAGATTATTGCCGAAGCCGCCAAAGATGCACGCCGCAGCCTACGTCAGGTTTGCTTTCAATCGGCATCTGCCGACCACCCCATTGTCTGGAATATTGCAAGCACGCACTACCTAAAATTTTTGATTGTTCAGGTACTCTGAACAATCCAATCAGGACTCGTACATCGCGGCCCAATTGCGCAGCATTTGAAGCCCCTCCGGTGTGCCCACACTTTCGGGATGAAACTGCAATCCTATGCAGGGGAACTGCTCATGCTCCACCGCCATCACGATGCCATCAGAAGCAGAGGCAATTGGCTGAAGGCCACTCCCACTCAGGCTTTGCAGCGCCAATGAATGATAGCGCATC
>JAMIQN010000076.1:0-5623 GCA_035914595.1 Chitinophagaceae bacterium
ATTTCATTAGTGCCTTCAAAGATTCGGTTGATGCGGCTATCGCGGTAGGCGCGGCTGATATTGTATTCATCCGAAAAGCCGTTTCCACCATGAATCTGCACGCCTTCATCCACTACATAATTCAGGGTTTCTGAGCCGGTCACTTTCAGCATGGCACATTCGATGGCATATTCTTCGGCTGCGCCCAATGAAGCCTCGCCTTCATTCTTGCCTTCGCTGCGCAATTGCTCGTCTTTATTGGCAACCCACTTGGCCGTTCTATAAAGCGCACTTTCGGTTGCCATGATGCGAATGGCCATCTCGGCCAGCTTGTGTTGGATAGCGCCAAACCGGGCAATGGGTGTCTTAAACTGCTCACGCGTGACGGCGTAATTCAAGGCTGTCTTCATGGCTCCTTTGGCAGCTCCCTGTGTCGCAGCGGCCAACTTCAGCCTACCGATGTTGAGGATGTTGAAAGCGATCACATGGCCGCGCCCGATTTCACCTAACACATTCTCGACGGGTATTGTGCAGTTTTCAAAAAACAACTGACGCGTCGAAGAGCCTTTGATTCCCATCTTATGTTCTTCTTCTCCGAGCGTGAGGCCGGGCGTGCCTTTGTCCACGATGAAGGCCGTAAAATCTTTGCCATCCACCTTCGCAAAAACGGTGAAGACATCGGCAAAGCCGGCATTGGTAATCCAAATTTTTTGTCCGTTCAGCACATAGCTTTTGCCGTCGGCACTTAGCGTAGCGGTCGTGCGCGCACCGAGGGCATCGGAGCCGGAGCCGGGTTCGGTGAGTGCATAAGCACCTTTCATCTCGCCGCTCGCCAGCTTGGGGATATACTTCTGTTTTTGTGCTTCCGTACCGAAGTATAATATGGGTAGCGACCCAATTCCGTTATGCGCCGTGACGGCCACAGGAAACGAGTGACCGGCCCCCAGCCCTTCCGTGATGATACATGAAGTGGCGAAGTCTTCACCGAGGCCGCCATGGCTCACCGGGAAGGCCGCCCCCAACAGGCCAAGGGCACCTGCCTTATTCATCAAAGACACCATCAGGCCGGGCTCCTGCGCATCTATGGCAGCGAGGTGAGGCATCACTTCTTTTTGCAAAAATTCTTCACACATCTGAGCGATGGCGCGTTGCTCTTCACTAAAATCTTCAGGTGTGAACGTATCTCCGGGTTGTGAGCTCTGAATCAGAAAAGCACCACCGGCGATGGATTGAGCGGTTATTGTTTGTTCCATAAAAAATCAGGACTGGGTTTGATTAAAGCTAAGCTGAGTGCAGGAATCATTGCTTTAGAAATGGCGTCGGGCAGATGTATCAAAAAGCGCATCATTCAAGCTCCCGAAAGAACTTCCTGTTGCCGCACTTTCCATAAAAAATTGGTGCCTCAAAAACGATTCATTCATGAAATCGGGTCTCTTTTTGCGATTCAAATACAGGCTTTCATAATCCTGCATTTTGTACGGCCTGACTACAGGTCACTTGCATTGCTGTAACGGCTCGTGCCCGGCAATATGCGGCACTATCTTTGCGGCTTCCGCGCCATTCATGAGCCTTCCTTCTCTGTCGCTGCGCCGTCCGGTGCTGGCGATTGTCGTCAATATCATCATTGTCATTTTCGGAGCTATTGGCTTCCATTTTCTTGGAGTCCGCGAGTATCCGAGCATTGACCCGCCCATTATCAACGTCCGCACAACCTATGCAGGCGCGAACCCGGACGTCATTGAAAGCCAGATTACAGAACCACTGGAAAAAGCAATTAATGGTGTTGCCGGCATTAAGAATATTTCTTCTTCATCTTCTCAGGGCTTTTCAAACATCACGGTCGAGTTTGAACTGGGAGAAGATTTGGAAGCTGCCGCCAACGATGTGCGCGACAAGGTGAGCCAGGCCACCCGGGAGTTGCCGCAGGACCTGGATGCGCCCCCGGTAGTGAGTAAAGCAGATGCCAACGCCGGCGCCATCATTGCCATGACGGTGCAAAGCACCACGAGAAATCCACTTGACCTCACAGCCTATGCCGAGAACGTGCTGGTGGAAAGGCTACAGACCATTCCCGGTGTCAGTTCTATTCGCATTTGGGGTGAAAAGCGTTACTCAATGCGCCTTTGGCTTGACCCGCTGAAGATGGCGGGCCTGGGCGTAACCTTCACTGACGTGCAGCAGGCGCTCAATGAGCAAAACGTAGAGCTGCCTGCGGGTAAGCTAAGTGGCTATCATACGGAGCTGTCAGTACGCACCTTCGGCCGCCTGTTTACAGAACAGGATTTTGACAACCTCATCGTCAAACATGCGGCGCCCCTTGCCAATGGTAGTGTCGGTGCCGACATACGCCTCCGCGATATTGGTGAAGCCGTACTTGGCCCGGAAAACGAAGAGACTGTACTGAAGGAAAGCGGCATCCCGATGATTGCACTGGCTATTTCACCACAGCCGGGCGCCAACTATGTGGCCATCGCTGATGAGTTTTATCACCGCTACAATCAGATAAAAAAGGACGTTCCTGCCGACATCAAGCTGGATGTCGCGATGGACACGACCACTTTCATCAAGAAGTCTATTTCTGAAGTAGAAGAAACGCTTCTAATCTCCTTCGGGCTGGTCATCCTGATTATCTATCTCTTCTTCCGCGACTGGCTCATTGCGCTGCGGCCCTTGATAGATATCCCCGTGTCATTGATCGGGGCCTTCTTCATCATGTACATCCTGGGCTTCACGATCAACATCCTGACCCTGCTTGCCATTGTGCTGGCGACAGGCCTGGTGGTGGATGATGGTATTGTGGTCACAGAGGCCATTTACAAGAAAATAGAAGCCGGCATCGAGCGACACCGGGCGGCGCGGGAAGGCAGTGAGCAGATCTACTTCGCAGTTATTGCCACGTCCATCACGCTGGCAGTCGTGTTCCTGCCCATTGTGTTCCTGCAAGGCTTTACGGGCCGGTTATTCCGCGAGTTTGGAATCGTGGTTGCCGGTGCTGTTCTAATCTCAGCTTTTGTATCGCTCACCCTCACGCCGGTGCTCAATGTGTACATGACGCGAAAGGTGCATAAGCCCTCCGGATTCTATCGCCGGACAGAGCCCTTTTTCACGGGGATGGAGCGCTACTACAAGCGGATGGTGATCTGGATGATGCGCCATCAGTGGGTTGCCTACACAGCAATGGTCGTTTCGGTCGTACTCATTTTCGTCATTTTCAAAAGCCTGAAAAGCGAGCTGGCACCGCTCGAAGACCGAAGTCGATTCCGCGTCTTTCTGACGGCCCCAGAAGGCACATCGTTCGATGCGATGGACCGCTACATGGACAATGTGGTTGGCCTGATGATGGACTCGATTCGGGATGATGAAAGGCGCGTGATTCTCTCTGTGACTGCGCCCACTTTCATGGGCTCCGGTTCGGTGAATGCAGGCTTCATGAGCGCAAGACTGAGCGAGCCTAAAGAGCGAAGCAGAAGTCAGGATGAGATTGTGCAAATGCTGAATGGTTCGCTGCGCAAATTCACCTTCGGTCGTGCCTTTGCGGTGCAGGAACAAACCATCTCGGTGCAGCGCGGAGGCAGTGCCCAGCCGGTGGCTTTCGTGCTTCAGAATATTGACTTCGATAAGCTGGTGCGCGTGGTTCCCAAGTTTGAAGCAATGGCGCGCGCATCCAAGACGCTTCAGAGTGTGGACGTGGACCTCAAGTTCAACAAGCCGGAGTTGGTGGTAAACATTGACCGCCTCAAAGCCGCTTCGTTGGGTGTATCAGTGGAGGACGTTTCGCAGACGCTGCAACTCGCGCTTTCGGGCAGAAGGCTCGGCTACTTCACGCGAAGCGGAAAGCAATATGAGGTCATCGGGCAGGTGTTCCGTGCCGACCGTGAAACGCCTGCTGCACTTCAGTCTTTCTATGTGCGCGCCCGCAATGGCGACATGATTTCACTGGATAATCTGGTCAGTATGCAAGAGGCTACCAGCCCTTCACAAATCTTCCACTACAACCGTTACAAGTCGGCCACCATTACGGCAACACCGAGTGAAGGCCACACGATTGGAGATGGAATTGAAGCGATGAAATCCATCTACAAACAGCTTCAAAAAGACGGCACCATTGACGACAGTTTCAGTTGGTCTCTGTCTGGCAGCTCCGCCGATTATGCAGAAAGCGGCTCCAACGTGTCGTTTGCATTTGCACTGGCGTTGGCGCTCATCTTCCTGATTCTGGCGGCCCAGTTTGAAAGCTTCGTGGATCCGTTCATCATCATGTTCACAGTGCCACTGGCGCTGGCCGGAGCGCTCATTTCGCTGTGGCTGGGTGGGCACACGCTCAACATTTTTTCTGAGATAGGCATGATCATGCTGATAGGCCTGGTTACGAAAAACGGGATCCTGATTGTGGAATATGCGAACCACTATCGCGACCGGGGTCTTTCAAAAGCAGTGTCTGCCGTGCAGGCTTCCACGCACCGGCTACGCCCGATTCTTATGACTTCCATGGCCATGATTTTTGGCGCATTGCCGCTGGCTTTATCCCTCGGTGCTGCAGCCACCAGCCGTATTCCATTGGGGGTTGTCATCGTGGGTGGCGTGGGCTTCTCTCTGCTGCTTTCGTTGATGATACTTCCCGTTTTGTACGCCGGCATTTCCCGCCGCAAACCCAGGCGGCCCACCGCTATTGATAAACTCGCCGACTGATGTTTCCGATGAAGCGATACCTGCTGCTGCTCCTTCTTTCATGCCTGGCACCTGCCGCTTTTGGGCAGGAATTTCTCACGCTTGATTCCGCTATTGCAAAGGCTTTGGCCTACAACTATGATTTGCGAATTGCCGGCGTCAATCTGAATGTTGCCAAGCTCAATTACAGCCCGGGAGCAGCGGGTCTGCTGCCTGTTATCAACGCCGGCGCAGGTGCTACGGGCAATATCGCCAACTCCAAAATTGAACGAGCGGATGGCGTCGTCAATGAGATTTCCGGTGCGCAATCGGCCAGCTACACTGCCGGAATCAATGCTGCATTTACGGTGTTTGCCGGTGGGCGGGCTTTTCTCGTGTATCACCAATTGGGGCGCCGACTCGCGTATGCAGATGCTGCGTTGCGGAGTCAAATCCAAAACAGCCTGTCTCAGGTGATTCAGGCCTACGCCGCGGTGGTGAATAGCCAGCAGCAATCCATCGCACTCGATACGGCCATTTCTCTGGCCCGGGCGCGCATGAATCTGTCGAAAGCCAAGTTTGATATCGGCTCTTCTGCCAAAGTGGACTATCTGCAGGCGCGCGTGGACTACAATGCTGCGCGAGCGGCACGCCTTAGCCAGGAGAGCGGCCATGATGCTGCACTTGCGCGGCTCAACGAGCTGATGGGCGAAGATGCCGGGCATTCTTACGCCGTTGCCGACAGCCTGCCGCTCCATCTCAATCTACGCTCCGCCGACAGCGCCCTGCTTGCGAAACAAAATCCTTTGCTGGAGGCTCAGCGTATTGGGATTAAAATTGCACAGTACGATCGCCGCATTGCCCGGAGCTACCAGTATCCTACTCTCAGTGCAACGGCAGGTTACAACTACTCTTTGAGCCAGTCTGCCGCAGGCCTCTTGACAAGCAATCGCAACATTGGCCCGGGTATTGGCCTGTCGCTGGATGTTCCCATTTT
>JAMIQN010000077.1:0-2115 GCA_035914595.1 Chitinophagaceae bacterium
AAGCGACGAGGTCGGGCGCGGGCGCAGCCGCATCTTCACGGAAAAAGAAGGTCTCTATCCGATCGGATGCAGCCGCATTCACATACGCCCCGAATCCTTGCTTTTCTAATAACCGGACCAATGGCACCGGCTCGAAAGTGTTGACAATTTCCAGTACCTGCCCGGGCTTCAGTTGTTTCACCGTGCGCTGAATCAGGGCCAGTGGGTCTTCGCCGCCGGCCAGCATATCGCGCACATCCAGCACCACCAGTTTTTCTTCGGGCAGGTTTTTGAGGAAGTCCGGCAATGGTGCCTGCGCTGCCGGTTCCTCGGGTTGTTGCTGTGTGATATTCGTCCCATTTCCCGATTCAAAACCGAGATCGGCTAAGGCCTTAAAAAAGTCTGCTGGTGTACAGCCGCCAATCTTTGCCGCCATCGCAATGGAGGTGCGGCCTGCCATCAGCTTACGTAGCACCGGGTTGCGCAGCTTTTTGAAATCGGGGCTCAGCGCCACGATCCGCTCCAGCGCATCGGGGTGATGCTTGAGCAGGGCCGCAATCTTGGTTTGTTCGCTAATCAGCATTTCGGGACGAATAGGAAGTTCAGTTTGAGACTTTGGGAAGGAACCGATCAGGCAGCAGCCAGTTCTTTCTCTACAGCCACCGTCTTCGGGAACAGGATATTGTTCTCGAGATGGATATGCAGGTGAAGGTCATTTTCAAACTCCTGCAGCATCTGGAAGAAGAGTTTGTAGCTGGTACAGGCATCTTCCGGAATCGCGTAGTTCTTGCTCTCGTCGCGGATGGAATCGAAGGCACGGCCTACATCGTCATGCTCGCGCTCCATGGTTTCGATGGTTTCGGAGAGGCTGGGCCCATCCTTCTGTAGAGGGGTTCCTTCTGCCTTGGCCCGTACAATGCGCTTGATGGCAGGGAATACCAGGCGCTCTTCCTTTTCTATATGCTCCATCAGTTCTTCTTTCACCTCTTCCACGTAGTGCAGGATGGCCAGTAGTTCCGGGTGGCGGCTGCCATGCACCCGTGCCACTTTCAGTGCGAAGCCCTGCATCTCGGGCAGGTATTTGCGCGCATAGGCGTGGTGGGTGTTGATGATATAGTCGGCGAGGAAATCGAGGTTCCACTCGTTGTATTTATTGTTGTTCGCCGTGAAGCTGCCTGAATTGGCGTTTGCTAATTCCTGCTCTACCACAGTGGCATCAATGCCTTTTTCGGCGCACACCTCTTTCACGGTTTTCTTACCGCCGCAGCAGAAGTCAATTCCATATTTCTTGAAGACCTCAGCCTTGCGCAGATCCTTAGCGGCAATCTGGCCTACAGTTTCACTGTTGCCCTGCTCCTTGCGGGTTACTTTGATGTCGAACCACTGCGGGCCTTGCTGCAGGTACTGCCAGGTGAACACATCACCGCGCTCGCCCTGGAGCTGATAATAAACCGGCTTGGGGTCATGATCGTTGTGGATGACGAGGCTCTCGCCGGGTTTCAGGCTGTCGAACACCTGGAAGATGGTGGGATGTTTCAGGCGGGGTTCGATTTTGGGAATATTGATCCAGATGGAACCATCACGCTGTTCCGTGCCGGGAATGCCCTTGGGGGCTGCACTCAAATCTTTCTTGGTGACGCGGATGTCCCACCATTGGGGGCCTTGCTGCAGATATTGCCAGGTGAAAATATCACCGCGCTGCGCCAAAAGCTGGTAGTAGAGCGGCTTGGGATCATGGTCGTTATGGATGACGAGGCTTTCTCCTTCTTCGAGGTTGTCAAACGACTGGAAGATGGTGGCATGCTTGAGCCGAGGCTCGATTTCGGGTACGTTGATGACGGTTTCCTGAGCGACTTGCATGGAGAACTTGGTTTGTTGATTGAAAGGCCAAAACTACATCGCCATCGCCAATAAAAGTATTTCAGTACTTTTTTGCCGCTATAATTTTGCTTTATTGTGGCAATGCTGAAAACAGAGGCTTTTCACCAAGAGAATTTCCTATTACGCAAGACCTAAAGCAGAGCCGCCAATAGGGGCCTCATTGCTCTTTCAATACCTCCGGAATCACCGAGCCGACACAGCCGTTGGGCATTTGAATTTTCAGCAGGGCCGCCAGTGTTGCTGAGATGTCGGTCA
>JAMIQN010000078.1:0-7612 GCA_035914595.1 Chitinophagaceae bacterium
TAGAAGGGGAAATGTGGATTAGTCAGGTGCCGGAAGTTGTGCCGGTTTCAATAGAGATTTGCAGCGGCGAAAAGGCTTTGCGGCCGTATGAACAGGGCCGGCAGGCTTTCGAAAGCACGTCGGATTTTTGGTTTCCTTTTCGTCGCCCCACCTGAGCATGTACACTTTAAAAAAGAGCCTCGGCCAGCATTTTCTGCATGACGAAGGCATGTGTCGGAAGATTGTTCAATGTCTTTCGACAAGGCCGGATATGCAGCTTCTGGAAATCGGCCCCGGTGGTGGCGCCATCACGAAATATCTGCTCGAGTTGCCCGATGTGGCCTACAAGGCGGTGGAGATAGATGCGGAGAAAGTGACCTGGCTACGACAGCATTTCCCCGCGATAGAAGGCAAGATTGTGGAAGCGGATGTGCTGCGCGTGCCCAAGCCATTTGAGGGTAATTTTTCCATCATCGGCAATTTTCCCTACAACATTTCTTCGCCAATCATGTTTCGTATTCTGGAATGGGAAACGGAAGTGGACGAGGTGATCGGCATGTTTCAAAAAGAAGTGGCACAGCGCATTGCGGCGGGGCCGGGCTCCAAGACTTACGGCATACTTTCCGTGCTGATGCAGGCTTTTTTTGAAGTGAAATACCTCTTCGATGTGGCGCCGGGATGCTTTACGCCTCCGCCCAAAGTGATGAGTGGAGTCCTTCGGTTTTCGAACCGGAGAAACCCTCATGATATTGCCGACAAGAAGTTGTTTGCGAGATTGGTGAAAGCTGCATTCGGGCAGCGCAGAAAGACCTTGCGCAATGCGCTCAAAGGCACCTTGCCTCCTGAGGCCCTGGAAGCACATCCTCTTATGGGACAAAGGGCTGAGCAGCTTTCGGTAACCGATTTTGCGGGCCTTTACCATCAATATCTGGCATCATGAGCAGAAAAGGAAACGTGCTGATTGCTGCGCCCATTCACCGGGTGCTGCGCGAGCGGCTGGAGGCAGAAGGCTATGTTCTGGTTGAGCTGCCCAACATCACCCAAACAGAGGCCGGAAAAGCCATCCACGACTGTGTGGGTATTGTTACATCTACTCGGTTGCAAATAGACCAAAGCCTGATAGACGCAGCACCGATGCTACGATGGATCGGTAGGATGGGCTCAGGAATGGAAGTGATAGATGTAGCCTACGCCCACTCAAAAGGAATTGCCTGCTTAAGCTCGCCGGAAGGGAACTGCAACGCGGTTGCGGAGCACGCGATGGGCCTGCTTCTCGGCATCACGAAACGGATCAATCAGAGTGCGGAAGAAGTAAAGCGAGGGCTTTGGCAGCGTGAAGCCAATCGCGGGATGGAGCTGGAAGGCCGCTGCATTGGCATCATTGGGATGGGCCACACCGGAAAGGCTTTTGCAAAGAAGCTGGCAGGCTTTGAGATGCGCGTGCTGGGCTACGATATTGAGGAGATTGCCGATGTGCCGCCGCATGTGCGGATGTGCCGCAGCTTAGATGAGATATGGGCGGAAGCGGAAATTTTAAGTTTCCATGTGCAAATCACAGAGAAAACGCATCATTACCTCAATCAGGAATTTTTAGAGCGGATGCAACACCCATTCATTTTGCTGAACACCTCGCGCGGAGCGGTAGTGGAACCGGAAGCACTATTGCGCGGTCTGGAAAGCGGTAAGATAGTCGGAGCGGGCATAGACGTCTGGGAGGAGGAGCCATTAGGCAAAATGGGTGCCGTGGCGCGCAAAATTTTTGAGGCGGTGATCGGTCATTCCGGGGTCATAGCGACACCGCATATAGCAGGGTATTCTAATGAATCATTAAAGAAGATGAGTGAGTATTTGTCTGCCAAGATTTTAGCATTGAGATAAAGGAGGTAAAGGACGACAAAAGAGCGAGGAAATTATTTGAAACTAAGTCAATGGGCTTTAACAGACTTTTCTACCTTTACCCGCTCAAAAGCTAAAAATTAGATAACATAGCATATGAATCGTATCCTACGTTCAGCAGTTGCGTTGTTAATGCTTTGCCTGCCGGGCCTTGTCCAGGCGCAAAACTCTGGTATTAAAGGGAATCTGGTGGATGAACGAGGCAACCCGATTGTGAACGCGGGCGTTCAGGTATCGGAAGGCGGCATTCCCAAAGGGCAGGCACTGACTGACTTTGATGGAAACTATACGGTTCGCCCTCTGTCCGGTGGTCGTTACAACGTGAAATTCAGCTATCTCGGCCGTGATTTGACAATTACGAACGTAGTGGTAGCCGCAGACCAGATTGTCACAGTAAACGGTAAACTCGTTACAACAACAGAAGCCCTGAAAGGGAAGACGGTTGAAGTGCATGCCGTTCGTGGCTATCAGGCGCCAATCATTGACCCGGAAAACCCGGGTGGCCGTCAGGTGAAGACAGCAGAGCAGATTGAAAAAGCGCCGACCCGCAATACTTCTGATATCGCGGCCCTCAGCACGCAGGTGTATCAGGGTGGTGCCGGCGGTGGCCTGAGCATTGGTGGTGCCCGTTCTTCTGGTACCAAGTATGTGGTGGATGGTGTGCAGCTTCCTCCCGGAGCTTCCAACTTCACCAATCAGGCTCCCGGTTCTGTAGAAACCATCACTACGTTTTCATCCGGTATTCCTGCCCGTTATGGCGATGCTTCCGGTGGTTTGGTAACGATTACGACTAAGGGTGCTACTTCAACGACACGAGGTAGCGTGATGCTGGAGCACTCTGTAGATGGTTACAACTCTAATGAGCTTACAGTCAATTTGAGCGGGCCGCTTTTCCGTAAGAAGGATTCCTTCGGCAACAAGCGCCCTGTAGTAGGTTATAATCTGGTTGGTGATGGGATTTTCGCAGCAGATAACGCGCCGACTTACTATGCCAACCCCTATGTAAATGATGCCAAGCTTGCTGAGTTGCAGGCGCACCCGCTGGTAACGGTACAGCAAAACGGATTGACACGCACGGACTACGCAACGAACTACGTTCACGATTCTTCCTTCTACACTGAAAAGCGCCACAAGAACTCCAATTTCTATCGTGGCCAGTTGGGCGGTAAGCTGGACTTTAACCTCAATGAAAACATGAGCGTTCGGGTTGGGGCCAGCTATTTTGCCAACCAGAGTTCAAACTTCTCCCGCGGCCTTTCCTTGTTTGCCCCGGATAATTTCGGAGAGACGCGTTCACAAACCGGTCGTGGCTACATTCGATTTACGCAGAAGTTTGGCGGGAAGGTGAATGCAGACCAGTTGAAGGATAACGTGATCACGAATGCCTTCTACACGGTACAGGCCGACTACCAAAAAGACTACAGCACTTCGCAGGATAAGGAAAAGGGCCATAACACCTTTGAGTATGGCTACGTGGGCAAGTTTGAAGAGCAATATTCCCCGATTTATGTTCCGGGAAGTGTAGATGAAGCTTCAGGAATTGTGGGCGTGCGGCTGCTGGGTTACCAACCTTCAGGAGTTGTCTTTATCCCGGGTACTCAGAACCCTGTTTTAGCGAATTACACCAAGGACGCTTACTCCTTCTTTGCAACCCAAACGGGAGGAGCTCTGCCTCCTGATCAAACAACGATTCAGGCCGTGCGCGGATTGCGGAATGGTGATTTGCCACCTTCTGTTTATCAACTGTTCAGCAATGTTGGCGCGGCATCAGGCGGTTGGAGCCAGGCTAATAACGACCAGGTTTCCATCGGCATTGATGCCTCCTTCGATCTCAAACATCGCAAGACCACTCACTCCATTGAATTTGGTCTTTATTACCAACAGCGGAATGAGCGCTCTTACGCAGTATCCGGAGCAACGGCTGCTACATCAGGCGGTGGTATTTGGGGCCTGATGCGCCAGCTTACCAATCGTGTCGTCGGTCAGGAATCTGGCACCAACCCGATGTGGGTGAAGAATGGGGATACGTTCAGCCTGGCACAGGTTCGCGCGGGTGTATTCAACCCCACACCTTCGGACACGATTTTCTACAACAGAAAAGTGGACAGCACTGCGTTCAGCGCTTTTGACAAGCACCTTCGTGACAAACTGTATGCTGCCGGTATGATTTCCAATTACTGGGATTACATCAATACCGACCGTTATGATCCTTCGTTCTACAATCTGAGCATGTTCTCCGCAGATGATCTGCTCAAGAATGGTCAGGGCTCTTTGATCAGCTATCAGGGTTATACCTATGATGGTAAGCGCATCACCGGAAATGTCAACTTCAACGACTTCTGGACTGCCCGCGATGCTGAAGGATATTTTACCCGGCCTATTGGCGCATATCGCCCCAACTACATTGCCGGCTATCTCTCTGACTACATCACTTACAAGGATTTCCGTATCACCCTCGGTGTACGGGTTGAGCGCTTTGACAATAATACCAAGGTGCTTCGCGATCCCTACTCGCTCTATCCAGTTCGGAACGTGGCAAGCTATCAGACAGACCTGAACGGTAACCCCATCAACCACCCGGATAATATCGGTAGTGATTATGTGGTGTATGTTGGTAACAACTCGTCAAGCAACCAGTTCCCGAAGATTATCGGCTATCGGAATGGAGACACATGGTATGATGCATCAGGCCGTGAAGTACTGGATCCTCAGGTATTGAAGACCGGTACAAACAGCGATCGTCTGGAGCCATTCCTGCAACTGGACCCTTCGACCCATAACCTGACGAACATCAAAGACACCACCTTCAACCCGGACAACAGCTTTACGGACTATACGCCGCAGGTGAATGTGATGCCTCGTATCAACTTCTCCTTCCCGCTGAATGAGAACGCCCTGTTCTATGCGCACTACGACATTCTGTATCAACGCCCATCGAGCGCCGAGGCTTATGGTGTTCAGACCGATTACTTCTTCATGGACCAGAATCCGACGGTCATTTATGGTAACAGCAATTTGAAGCCCGAGCGGATGATTGATTACGAAGTGGGCTTCCAGCAGCGCTTGAGCGAGCGGTCCGGTATTACGATTAGCGGTTTCTATAAAGAGCGGAAGGACCAGATTCAAACGAGACCCTACCTCTATGCTTACCCCATTACTTATTACACTTACGGCAATCGCGACTTCTCTACTTACAAGGGCTTGTCGCTTGCCTATGAGTTGCGCCGCTTGGGTAACCTTAGCCTGAATATCAACTACACGCTGTCATTTGCCGAAGGCACCGGATCAAGCAGCACGTCGGGTAATGGTGCACTGCAACAGTTCATTGCTGCCGGTATCCCTAATATGCGCACTCAGTTCCCGCTGCCTTGGGACTCTCGTCACAACATCAACGCACAAATAGATTATCGCTTCCGTGGCGACCGTCGCGGCCCCACAGTATGGGGTGGCCATCCGTTTGAAAATGCAGGTATTCAATTTGTGGTTACTGCACGCAGCGGGGAGCCTTATACCAAGTACGCCAATCCGCAGAACATCCAAAGTGGTGCAGCCAATTCAAGCGTGATTGAAGGAACAATCAATGGTTCTCGCCTGCCCGGCCACTTCAACGTGGATCTGAATATTGACAAGGACATTCCCCTGCACTTCGGCAAAGCGAAAGAAGGTGAAGTGCGCAAGGCCAGCAGACTGGGTCTGAACATCTATGCATACGCAAAGAATCTGCTGAATACCCGCGACATCCGTGGTGTGTATGGCTATACAGGCCGGTCGGATGATGCAGGCTTCCTGACCTCAGCCCTGGGTGAATCAACCCTTATCAACCAGGAAGACCAGGCTGCATTTGTGAACTACTATCAGATTGCACAGCGCAATCCCGGATTGATTGGGCCTCCACGTACGATTGTCGTAGGTCTGAAGCTGTTCTTCTAACGAAAAATTCCTCTCTACAACACAAGAAATTATGAACATGATCTCGAAGACGCTGTTGTCTACGACGGTAGCCATGGCCTTGGCAACCATAGCCTATCAGGGCTGGGCGCTGCCGACCATCGGAATGGCCAAAGGAGAGCGAAAGGTGCTTTCGAATCTGAAAGCAACGGCAGCAGCCTGCAATCCGGCAACAGCTACCATTGATTTGGATATCAACAACGTGCGCTCCCGACTGATGACCGGCGGTGATATGTGGTGGGATCGCGGTACCGGTACTGCCAAATATGAAGTGCCTAAAGGAAGCGGCAAGACCTCATTGTTCGCAGGCTCTGTATGGGTTGGCGGTTATGATGAGCAGAACATCCTGAAAGTTGCCGGCCAGTTGTTCCGGAATAAGGGGAACGACTATTGGCCCGGCCCTACCCAAGTGGATCGCTTCGGAGTGAACTCTGCCCCCGATCAGACGATCTGTTCTGACTGGGATAAGTTCTGGAAAGTGGATCGCGCTACCCTGATTGAGTTTCGCGATTTGCAGCGCCAACATCAGGGCGAAACCGGATGGACTTCCGGCCTTGATGAAAAGTACCAGTCTATCGTGCAATGGCCTGCAATCGGCAATTCAAAAGCCTTGGGCACAAGCGGCCTTGCTCTTCCCCAGCTGACCGACTCCAGCTATTTGGCATACGGCAGAAATTATGCGCCCTACATTGACGTAAACAACAAACCCGGCTACCAGCCTGAAGAAGGAGATTATCCAGATATCCTGGGCGACCAGTTCATCTGGTGGGTTTTCAATGATATGGGAAACGTCAAGCTTCAGTCTGAATCTGTTGCCATTGGTATGGAAGTACAGACAAGCGCATTCGCATTCTCCTCAAAGGACTTCTTGAATGATGCAACGTTCATCTTTTACAAGCTGATTAACCGTGGCGTACTGAACCTGGACAAGACCTATATGGCCACATGGACCGATGCGGATTTGGGCTACGCTTTTGACGACTATATCGGTTGCGATACTGCTCGTTCACTCGGTATTCTCTACAACGGTAAGAGCATAGATGGTACCGGCGCACCTACAGACTACGGCTCTGAAGTGCCCATGATTGGTGTGGACTTCTTCATTGGGCCGAAGCGTCGTACCTACGGCTCTCTTAGCGCGCTGCAAGCACAATTCCCCGGCCATATCATCCACCCGGCACCTTTCAAAGGCCCCGGTCAATATTTCAACGAAGACACGCTGGGGATGACCGTCTTCAACTATTTCAACAACGGTGGCGGCCCGATTGGTGACCCGAGCAACGGCTTGGAAATGTATCGTATCATGACGGGCTACAGCCGTACCGGCCAACACCTGAAGAATGACCAGGCATCCTGCCCGACCTCTACATCATACAACTCAGGTCCCGATATTGATTATGTGTGGCCCGGCAATCCGGATCGGGTGGGTGATTGGTCCGAGTGCCAGTGTAAGACTTTACCCGGTGACCGTCGTTTTGTTCACTCTTCCGGCCCCTTCCGTCTGGAAGCCGGCGGAATCACCAACGACATCATTATTGGTGCGTGCTGGGTGCCCAATGTTGGCGGTTGCCCGAATGCCAGCTTCTCTCGAATTCGCGCTGCAGACGATATGATTCAGGACCTTTTCGACAACCATTTCCGCACCATTGAAGGCCCTGAAGCGCCTCGCCTCGTGTATCGTGAAATGGACCGTAAGATTGTCTTCTATCTCGTAAATCCCCCGAACAGCACCAACTTCCAGGAGAAGTTTGGTTATTCTGACTCGGCAAAATATCGGGTATCTACGCCG
>JAMIQN010000079.1:0-25980 GCA_035914595.1 Chitinophagaceae bacterium
GCCGCAACATAGTACTGCCTACAAGCCCGGTGGCTCCAACAACTGCAACACGCATAATTCAGATTTGAGGCCGCAAAACTATTGTAGGTGCAGCCGCTATCCCGCATCAGTTTCAGGACAACAGTTGCTGCCGGTTGATGTAACGAAAAAGGACGTCCACCGTATTGTCCAGGCTGGCGTTGCGGACGGGAATAAAGCGGCCCATCCCCTCCTGCCGGTTCATCTGATCAAACAAACTGAGGTAATCTGCAGTGATGCGGTCTGTGTCCATTGAGGTCAGGGGCACATGGCGCTCGCGAATCTGCGTCGGTGGCGCCACCAGCAGGAAGTTGAGGTCCGGCTTCAGCAGAAAACGATGCCACCACGCCGTCAGCGAAAAAGGCAGCCGCACACGACCCGCCTGGCCATGAGGCGGACACTCGTAAAACTGATCGTAGATCACCACGTAGCCACGCAGCACATACCGCAGCAAGACGTACACCTGCACGCACATTTCTTCGAACCGACGCAGCAGAGAGACTGAGCGGGAATCCTGCCGTTCTGCCCCCTGGCCGATTTGCCGCATTATCTCGTCACGCCGCCCGGGCCGCGCCTGCGCTATAACGGCCGCCAGCCGGGGATGATGAGGCAACACCACGACGGGGGCCTGCAATTCATGGCGGATGCGATGACGGGTAGCCTCAATAACGGTGCGCTGGCCGGCCTCATCCACCCCACTGAAGGTGATGACAAAACCACGGTGCGGCATCCAGCCTGTTATCTGGCTGACAAGGTTTGCCCACTGATTTTTCAGCCGTTGCAGCCCCTTGTTGCGGGCATCGGAATGCAAGGCTTTGCGCAATGTGAGGTAGTTGTCAGAAAAGGCGCGAATGCTGAATAACGCCTGATTTTGACTTGGATCTGAAAGGTGCGCGGCCGGCGGCACTGCCTCTTCGCGAATCAGCGCCTGGCGGAGCTGCCTATAATGCTCCCGAACATGCAGCGGCAGACAATGTACCCCTGCCTCATTGACTTCCGTCTGTGCCAACAAAGCACCTACATCGCCAAATACCAGGCTTCCATAGCGCAGTCGGGTGATGCCTTTGATGCGTAGCGAAGCGCCTCCACTCAGAAACAACTCGAGCCTGCCGCCATCGCTCGTCGGGCGATAGCGCAGCTTTTGCACACAGCGATGCCGGCTCAGGTATTGCCGAAGCAGCAGCAGGCTTTCGGGCGGCATACACAGCTCCAGCCCCTCACTAAGTGGAAGCGCCGTGATATCAGGCTCTTCCAGATTCAGGGCGGCATACGCATGGCCGTGCAAGAGATGAATGAGGTCCTGCAGTACAATCTGACGTTGCGTGAGCAGGCCTTCAAAATCCATCCAAAAACCCAGCGCCTCGCACCAGGTTTGCAAGAGTTGCCGGTCGGCTGCATCGGGCTGACTGTTGGCATTCAGGAAGCGACTCAACGCACAAAGCAGGTATTGCTGCTCGGCCTCGTTGGGGTCAATATCATTTTCAAAAAGGAAAGCTTCCCAGCCGGGCTCCGCAAGGCGTTCATCAATCTCCTTACGAATGACAAGGAAGGGCTTGCTTTCATACTGACTGCGTGTGACGTAGAGATTGTGAAACCAGTCAAACAACACGGGAAGTTCTTCATCGCAGGCGCCCCAGCCGGCCACCACCAGCCTGTGCTTACCCAGGCGTAGATGCTGCGGTGTGAAATTGCCATGAGCATGCGCCACCGGCACCCGGGCATCCGGCACAAGGCATTCAAACATGATGCGCATCTTCTGCAGCAGCACGACGGACACCGCAGCCGAACCGGCTGAACCTGGGTGGCTGAGTAGTTGTGTAGCCTGACGATACCAGCCGATTTGAGCCAGTCGCTTTTGCTTTAAACCAATGGTAGCCCATTTCTGAAGCAAAGCAGCAGGCAGTTGGTTGAGCTCCTTGAATTCAGGCAGTTCCTCCATTTCGCGCAGGTCTTCCTGTGTGAAGCTGAACCCCCGCGGACGAAGCAGCTTGGGTGTTTTCATACCATCCGGCGCGCCTCGTTGCAAAGCGAGCCTTTCACGGTAAGTGCTTTTGGCGGCAGCCACACTCAGGGAAAGCTTGGTGAGGCCACCTTCTCCGGCCATGTTGCGATGCCAGATAATCATCCGGCGATCATTGCGGGCAGGCTCCATGAATATGGTCCAGGCGGGGAAGAGCCGCAGCTTGCGAACCACAGGTTTGGAGGTGTAGAAGACACAAGTTTCGATCCCTGCAAGAGATGGCAGGTTCAGGGCTAAAGCCATCCGAATTCTGCCAACCCATTTCCGGTCCTCTGCATTGCGCTGCGGCAGGAATCGGAAGATTTGTGGACGATGCAGCGTTGTTGGCCACAACGCACAAATGCTGCCATCAGGGTATCGCAGGCAGCGGATGGGCAGATGATACTTCATGCGCTCCGTAGGCACCGGTGACAGACTGATACCCAACAAAGCCAACCCCTTATTGAGGATGCCGATGTCGTGAAGTTGCCGGGTGCTGGGCATGGCGCTGGCGGTTTTTAGGGGCTGAAGGGGAGAAGATGAAATCGAAACGAGTTAGGACTGATAGTGTCTGATTCTTGGTTTTTGGTTCTTGAAAAAATTGAGACCTCTGCAATGACAGTTACCTGCTCCTGCTTACCGAATGCCCGGAGGGTTTGCGGGCAAAATCGGAAAGGCCTTTTGATGATTGACGGTGCGTGGCCGGCCTCGTTTGGCGAGGTTCATGGTGTAAAGCATCTTATGCAGCACAGCGGCTATTTGGTCGGTCTCTGTCTTGCCTTTGGTCACATAATCGAACGCACCGTACTTCATCGCGCTGACGGCTACCTGCAAGTCCGATTGCCCGGAAACCATCACCACATAGCATTGCGGCAAGGCCCGTTTCAGTTTCTTCATCAATTCCAGCCCGTTCATCGGTTCCATCAGATAATCCACCAGCACGAGGTCGGGAGTTTCAGTTATGTTTTCCAGGCAGCGCTCCCCACTGTCATAGCTCTTCACGTTCTCGCAGCCCAGGCGGGAAAGACATTGTTGAAAGGCAGCCCGCACCAACGGGTTGTCATCCACGACAAATGCAGTCAAATCTTTAATACGCTTCATGGGTTGTTGCTAAGGGGTAAAATGTCCGCGACGTCCTTTGCCACTGCCGTGCCGAAATTTTCTGCGCATGAACCTGACCTCCTTAAACATTCAATAGCCTCAGATGGCATCTCTTTTCGGGAAGCTTTTTCCGGATTCTGGACGAGTTAAGTACTCGTTATGTGTGGTCTTCAACGATTTCCACACTCCCATTTCGCGTTTTCTTGCGTCAGCAATTCACAAAAGCACCCGATTTTTTCGATGGGCCCCTTCCGCATTTTCATCCTCGAAGACGACCCCTGGTACGGAGAAATTCTCAGCCATCACCTCTCGCTCAATCGCGAGCTGGAGCTGTACCGTTTCTCTCGTATGCAGGATTGCTTTGCGGCTTTGCACCTGCGGCCCCACCTGATCACACTCGACTTTTCATTGCCCGACGGCACCGGCGATAAAGCCCTCAAACGTTTCCGTACCGAACTGCCCGACACGCCGGTTATCATCATTTCTGCACAAAAGGATGTGGCCACTGCCGTTGAAATGCTGCGTCAGGGCGCCATGGATTATCTGGTAAAAGGCGACGATACCAAGGAATTGCTCTGGAATCTCGTCAACCGGCTGCGTGCAGGAACCGACACACCTCCAGCCGCCCCCAAAGCCACCGCCTCCCCCGAAGACTTCAGCCGTGAAATCTGCGGAGAAAGCCCGGCCATGAAGAAGGTGTTTGCCCTGATGCGGAAGGCCGCTCAGAGCCATATCAATGTCTCCATTAGTGGCGAAACCGGCACCGGTAAGGAGCTCGTAGCCCGCGCCATTCATAAGCATTCCTCACGCCGCGCACGCCCGATGGTAGTGGTCAATATGGCGGCTATCCCTAAGGAGTTGATTGAAAGTGAACTGTTTGGCCACGAGAAAGGAGCCTTCACCGGCGCAGCCACACGCCGCATTGGCCGCTTTGAAGAAGCCAACAAAGGCACCCTCTTTCTTGATGAAATAGCCGAGCTGGACCTGAGTGTGCAAAGCAAACTCTTGCGCGTGCTGCAGGAACGCGAACTGACCCGCGTAGGTGGCAGCGAGAAGATTCCTTTAGACGTGCGCCTCATCGTAGCCACCCATAAAAACCTTGCGGAAGAAGTACGAAAAGGAAGCTTCCGCGAAGACCTTTATTACCGAACCCTGGGCCTGCCTATTGAGCTGCCTCCTCTGCGCGAACGCGGCAACGACACGGCCTTACTCGCCACCTTTTTCCTCGAACAGTATTGCCGCCAAAACAAAACCGGCGAACGAAAACTCAGCCCGACGGCGCTGCAAAAACTGAGTAACTATTCCTTCCCCGGCAACGTCCGCGAATTGAAGGCTGTCATTGACCTGGCCGCCGTGATGAGCGAAGAAGCCCTGATCTCCGATGCGGATATCCGCCTGCCGGAACATGCGGGCGCCCCTACGCCGCAAGGCAAAACCCTGCGCGAGTACACGCGCGAAATCATCAGCTATTACCTGCGGGAACATGATAACAACGTCCAGGCCGTGGCCGACCGCCTCGGCATTGGCAAGTCCACCATCTACAAAATGATTCAGGATAAAGAAGTTATCCTGGAGTAAACCGAGTAGTGCTATGCTGAAGGATCTTCAAATCTTAGTTGCCGAAGACGCGCCGGTCATGCGCTTTGCATTGACCGAAGTGCTGCGCCGCCATGGTGCCTGTGTGGATGAAGCAGACACCGGAAAATCAGTGCTGGACCTGGTCAGTCGTCATCATTATGACCTGCTGCTGCTGGATGTGGAAATGCCTGAGCTGGACGGCCTGGCCACGACCCGCCGCCTTCGCAAATGGGGCTACGACCTGCCTATCATCGGCGTTTGTGGCAACGCAGATGAAATGCGCGAAACCTGCCTCTATGCCGGCATGGTGGAAGTTCTTCCTAAGCCCTGCCCGCGCGACCGCCTCCTTGAAAGCGTGCTTCATCATGGAATGCCGCAATCCAAAAGCGCCGGCCTTTGCTCTTCTGTAGATTTCAACTTCCCCAATTTCCTCCAGTTCTGCGATGGCGATGAAGCTTTTATGCACCGTCTGCTGGCCATTGCTGCGGAAACTCTGCCGACCACGGCACAGGCCTTGCGCATCGCTGCGGATAACGCAGACACAAAACGCATCGCTACCCTGACACATCGCGTCCGCCCGAGCGTGGAAGGCCTCGGCCTGTCGCGCCTTGCCTACCAACTCCGCGTGGCAGAACAAAAAGCTTTGAAGGGCACCATGACACCTTCGCTGGCCACATTGATTGCAGATCTAAGCCTGACTCTCGAAGAGGCCGCCGCCGCCATTCAGGTAGCTGCCTAATGCGGTTCGGTGAGGAGCTGCCATAGCGCATCTTTCAGCTCGCTGATGCCCTGGTTGGCCACGGAGGAAATGAACAAGTGCGGAATGCCTTCGGGCAGGTGCATCGCGATTTCCGCCTTCAGCTCCTCGTCCAGCATATCACTCTTGGAGATGGCAATCATCATGCGCTTGTGGAGCAACTCGGGATTGTAGTGTTCGAGTTCGCGAAGGAGAATTTGCAGCTCTTCTGCGTGGTTGGCGGAGTCTGCGGGAACCAAAAAAAGAAGCACAGAGTTGCGCTCGATATGCCGGAGAAAACGATGTCCCAGGCCCTTCCCCTCCGCTGCCCCTTCGATGATGCCCGGCAGGTCTGCCATCGCAAACGAGCGCTCATCGCGATAAGGAACGATGCCAATCTGAGGTCGTAGCGTCGTGAAGGCATAATCTGCAATCTTGGGCCGCGCCGCACTTACCACAGACAGTAAGGTGCTCTTGCCCGCATTCGGGAAGCCCACCAGCCCTACATCTGCCAGGATTTTTAGCTCCAGCAGTTTCCACCCTTCGGTACCCATTTCGCCGGGCTGTGCATACTCCGGCGCCTGATTAGTAGCCGTTGCAAAGCGGGCATTGCCCAGGCCGCCGCGCCCGCCCCGCAGCCAGATCACTTCCTGACCATCCTCCAACACTTCCGCCTCTACGTCCCCGGTTTCTTCATCCCGTGCAATCGTGCCCAGCGGCACTTCAATAATCTGGTCTGCACCATCCCGCCCGGTCATGTTGTTTTTCATCCCGTTCTGCCCATTTTCTGCAAGCACATTCTTATGATAACGGAGATGCAGGAGCGTCCACAACTGGGCATTGCCGCGCAAGATCACATGGCCACCGCGCCCGCCATCGCCGCCATCAGGGCCGGCCATCGCCTTGAATTTGGTGCGCGCAAAATGTGCCGAGCCGGCGCCGCCTTTCCCGCTTTTGCAGAAGACACGGATATAGTCAACGAAATTGGCTTTGTCCACGCCGGCAAACTTAGGCGAAGCACCCGTGGGCTTTCAGGAAATCCCTGCAAGCATCCCGCGCACCCGGATTGAATTTCTTTTTGTGCCGGCTGCAGGAGCACTGTCCATTATCCGTTGTGCCCGTGCTGAGCATAGCCGAAGTGTCACTCACTTCAACCGGATTTCTCTGTTCGGCTTTACCTGGAAATTGAATTCGGCAAGCCGCTCCCTACTTTCACAAGCGCTGCACTGATGAACACAAACTCACTAAGACTATTGCTGCTGCTCCTATGTTGCGGTGCCCTGCTGGGCCTGGCTTCCTGCGCTACTTCCAAGCCGAAAGGCTGCGGCTGTGGCATGTGGGAACACACCCGCTGAGGCCCGCCCGCCCAAGTCATTCATCTGGCAAATACCTATTTTTGAGGCCTGAAGCCGCAGCGCACCGATTTGAAATTTTTGTCCGGTGCCTTTTTTGTAGCAGACGCGGCGCCCCACTTTCCTTTTATGGAATACAACACCACCCGAGAGGCATTGGAGATGCCCGAGTACGGCCGTACCATTCAAAGCATGGCCGAGTATCTGCTGACCATCGAAGACCGCAGCAAACGCCTCAAGAATGCAGAAGCTGTCATTGACGTGATGGCCATCCTCAACCCGCACCTCAAGCAGCAGGAAGACTACCGCCACAAGCTCTGGGATCACCTCTACCAGATGACTGATTTCAAGCTGGATGTGGATGGCCCCTTCGCCAAGCCCAATCCCGAATCACTGCATAAAAAGCCGGAGCCTTTACCCTACCCTGCCAAGCCCGTTCGCAATCGCCACCTGGGCCGCACCATTGAGCAACTGCTGGAAAAAGCCAAAGCAGAAACCGATCCCGAAAAAAAGGAAGGCTTCACCCAGCACATTGCCTACTTCATGAAACTGGCCTACGCCAACTGGCACAAGGAGCCGGTGCATGATGATATGATTCGGGCCGAGCTGGCCCAGATTTCCGGCGGCGCCCTTCAGTACGAATCGGATGGCGGATTTCATGTGCATTTGGACCTGCGCCAGAACCAGGGTTACGGCAAAAAGAAAAAGAAGGGCAACTACCCGCAGGGCGGCAACTACAACAAAAAGCACAAGTACAAAAAGAATCGGGGGATGTAGTGGTGCGGCTGCAACAGGCAGCACCAACACCGACTCATTTCGGCCATCTTTGTTTCGCTGCCCTCCTCTCTGAAAAAGGGCAGCTTTGAGCTACCATGTCCACAGCCTTTGAAATTCGTGGCGGACGCCCTCTTCAAGGAAGCATTACGCCGCAAGGCGCCAAGAACGAAGCATTGCAGGTGTTGTGCGCAGCCCTGCTGACGAAGGAGCCTGTCACCTACACCAACGTCCCGGACATCGTGGACGTCAACCTGCTGCTGGAGCTGCTTTCTGACCTCGGTGTGCAGATTACGCGTGGCGAAAAAGGCAGCCTCACCCTCCAGGCCGAAACTATTGACCTCGATTATTTCACCGGCCAGACTTTTAAACGCAAGAGCGGATTGTTGCGCGGCGCCGTGATGGTGGCCGGCCCTATGCTGGCGCGCTTTCGCCATGCTCAGATTCCGCAGCCGGGTGGTGATAAAATCGGTCGCCGCCGGCTGGATACCCACATCCGCGGCTTCGAGCAATTGGGCGTCACGTTTACCTACGACGAGCAGCAATACCTCTTCCATCTTTCGGCAGACCGCCTTGTCGGTGCCCACATTCTGATGGATGAACCCTCCGTGACCGGCACCGCCAACATCCTGATGGCAGCAGCCCTCGCCGAAGGCACCACCACGATCTATAACGCCGCCTGCGAGCCTTACGTCCAGCAGCTTTGCCGCCTCATCAACGCCATGGGTGGGCGCATCTCCGGCATTGGCTCCAACAGCATCACTGTGCAGGGTGTGGCCGCCCTTCATGGCGCCTCGCACCGCCTGCTTGCCGATATGATTGAGGTTGGCTCTTTCATCGGCCTGGCCGCCATGACAGGTAGTGAGCTGACTATTCAGAATGCAGACGTCGCACATCTGGGCATCATTCCCGAAACCTTCCGCAGGCTGGGCATCCGGATGGACATTCAGGGCGACAACATCCATATCCCCAAGCAGGAGACTTACGAGATTCAAACCTTTATTGATGGCTCCGTACTCACCATCTACGACCATCCCTGGCCGGGTTTCACACCTGACCTACTGAGCATCGTGCTGGTTGTGGCCACACAGGCGAAAGGCACCGTACTCGTGCATCAGAAGATGTTTGAAAGCCGCTTGTTTTTTGTGGACAAGCTCATTGATATGGGCGCACAGATTGTGCTTTGCGACCCGCACCGTGCCGTGGTCATCGGCCTGGATCATAGCCATCCGCTTCGGGGCATCAACATGGTGTCGCCGGACATTCGTGCAGGCCAGGCCCTGCTAATTGCAGCGCTCTCCGCGCATGGCAAAAGCACTATCCAGAATATTGGTCAGATTGACCGCGGCTACGAGCGCATTGACGAACGGCTGAATGCCCTCGGCGCCGACATCCGTAGAATTTGACGGAAGGGGAAGCCCCGATTTTCTACCCTGCCCACCCTTCCCGGTCTAAGCTTCGGTATTGAATGGCTTCTGCCAGATGTTCCGGGCGGATATCCTCGCTGCCATCCAGGTCGGCAATGGTACGCGACACTTTCAGAATGCGGTCATAGGCCCGCGCCGAAAGGTTGAGCCGCTCCATCGCAGTCTTCAACAGATTGGCGCCTACCTGGGAAATGACGCAGACTTCTTTCAACAATCGGCTGCCCATTTGTGCATTGGCATACACACCGGGATGCTTTTCAAATCGTTCGGCCTGACGCGCCCTTGCTTTCAAAACCCGATCCCGAACGGCGCTGCTCGGCTCAGAACGGGAAGTGCTTGCCGTACCTGCCAGTTCATTAAACGAAACCGGTGTGACCTCCACATGCAGGTCAATGCGGTCGAGCAAAGGGCCGGAGATTTTATTCAGATAGCGCTGCACCATCACCGGCGAGCAGGTGCATTCTTTTTCGGGGTGGTTGTAGTAGCCGCAGGGGCAGGGATTCATACTGGCGATCAGCATGAAGGAGGCCGGAAAATCAATGCTCACCTTGGCGCGTGCAATGCTGACACGACGCTCTTCCATAGGCTGACGCATCACCTCCAGCACACTTCTTTTAAACTCAGGCAATTCATCCAAGAACAAGACGCCGTTGTGTGCCAATGAAATTTCTCCGGGCTGAGGGTTGCCGCCACCGCCTACCAATGCCACATCCGAAATGGTGTGGTGTGGTGAACGGAAAGGGCGCTGCGCCACCAGCGAAGCATTGGACGAAAGCTTGCCCGCTACCGAATGAATTTTTGTGGTTTCCAGCGCCTCCTGCAGGCTCAGAGGTGGCAGGATGGTAGGCAGCCTTTTGGCCAGCATAGTTTTACCGGCTCCTGGCGGCCCGATGAGGATGGCATTGTGTCCGCCTGCAGCAGCAATCTCCAAGGCCCGCTTCACATTCTCCTGCCCTTTGACATCGTTGAAATCCACATCAAAATGGGTTTGGGCATCGAAGAACTCCTCGCGGGTGTTGACGCGCGTGGGCTGGATATCGCTCTTACCATTGAGCAGTGCGACCACGTCCTGCAGGCAGGTTACGCCATATACGTCGAGGTTGTTCACCAGGCCGGCTTCGCGCGCGTTTTGCTCCGGTACAATCAACCCGCGAAACTTCTCGGCTCGCGCCTTGATGGCAATAGGCAGGGCGCCTTTGATGGGTTGCAATCCGCCGTCCAGGCTCAACTCACCCATGATGACGAGGTCATGAAAAGAATCCGGGGGCACTACACCGGCAGCGGCCATCAGGCCCACCGCGATGGGTAGGTCATAGGCGGCGCCTTCCTTCTTGATGTCCGCCGGGCTCATATTGATCAGCACCTTGGAGCGGGGACGCTCAATACGCGAATTGCGGAAGGCTGAAGAGATGCGGTCCAGGCTCTCGCGCACAGCATTGTCCGGCAGGCCAACGATAAAATAGCTGGTAAGGCCCTGAGAGGCATCCACCTCCATGGTAATCGTCATGGCATCCACGCCATACACAGCACTGCCAAACACTTTTACGAGCATCGCTTCCGCAAGTCTAAGGCAGGTAATTTAAGGCCTTTCCTGCTTGGCTGACAAGGCATAGGGCCGCCATTGCCCATTGGCGGAAGCGCCCTCTTTCACCAGAGCTTCACATGGTTGCCCCCTTACCTTTGGCGCTCTTGTACCTGAAAGTATCAGCAGTGGAATATCCTAAAGGCATTTTAGTCGTCATCGGTGGGGCAGAAGACAAAGGGACAGACCTGGAGCGTGGCGTCATTGAGCGGAATCGGCTCAACTTTTTTGAACTCGGCATTCTGAGCAGCCTGCTCAGCCTGATTGGGGATGATGCCGGCGCCGGCGTGGAGCTGGTAACGACCGCCTCTCAAATCCCCGACGAGGTAGCTGCCAATTACGCGACCGCCTTTTCAAAATTGGGCTGCGAGCAGCTTGGTCATATGCGCATCCGCAACCGTGAAGACGCAGCCCGGCCTGAATATCTGGAACGCCTGCAACGCTGCCGATGCGTGATGTTTTCCGGTGGCAATCAACTGCGGCTGTCTTCCATCTTTGGCGGCACCCGCTTTCTGCAGATTCTGCGCGAACGTTATCAGGACGAGCATTTCATCATTGCCGGCACTTCGGCAGGCGCCATGGCGATGAGCGAAACCATGATTTATGAAGGCAATGCCACGCGCGCACACCTGAAGGGTGAAGTGAAAATCACCACCGGGCTGGGCCTGCTGCATGGCGTCATTATAGACTCTCATTTTGATAAGCGCGGGCGCTTCAACCGGCTGGCACAGGCGGTGGCCGCACAACCCGGCGCCATCGGCATCGGGCTGGGTGAAGACACGGGTGTGATTGTGCGGGATGGTCGCTCGTTCACGGTGATTGGCAATGGCTGCGTTACCGTGATTGACGGAAAGAATATTGACTACAACAACATCGGCGATGTGGATTTCGGCAAGCCTATCGGCGTGGAGAATCTCATCGTTCATCTGATGAGTATGGGCGATGGCTACGACCTGACTTCGCGCAAATTTGCAGGTGCAGAAGTGACCGCCTCTGACGATGAATAGCCGCTTTGCGAAGACCCACACTCGCCCTGCTTCTACTTTTAGCTCGTGAAGATTTACACCCGCAACCTCGTCAAACGCTACGGCAAACGCACCGTCGTGGATCATGTATCCTTTGAGGTGAGCCAGGGTGAGATTGTGGGTTTGCTGGGCCCCAATGGTGCCGGCAAAACGACTTCTTTTTATCAGGTGGTGGGGCTGGTGAAGCCCGATGAAGGCGATGTGTTTCTTGACGACCTCAACATCACCAAACTGCCGATGTATAAGCGTGCCCGCATGGGCATCGGCTACCTGCCTCAGGAGGCCAGCATCTTCCGCAAGCTGAGCGTGGAAGACAATATCGGGGCGGTGCTGGAGCTGACGAAGCTGAGCCGAGCAGAGCAGAAGGCACGCCGAGAGGCGCTGATAGAAGAATTTCGCTTGTCGCATGTGCGCAAAAGCCCCGGCGATGTGCTGAGTGGTGGCGAACGGCGCCGGACCGAGATTGCCCGTGCCCTGGCTGTGGACCCCAAGTTCATCTTGCTGGACGAGCCTTTTGCAGGCATTGACCCCATTGCCGTGGAAGACATCCAAACCATCGTGGCGCGGCTGAAGTTTAAGAACATCGGCATCCTGATTACTGACCATAATGTGCAGGAGACTTTGTCCATCACCGACCGGGCTTACCTGCTGTTTGAAGGCAAGATTTTGAAGGCGGGCACAGCGGAAGAATTAGCTGCAGATGAGCAAGTGCGTAAGGTGTATCTGGGGCAGCAATTTGAGCTGAAGCGGAAAGATTATCTGCTGGAGCGATAGGCTGATTGCAGTTCCGAAAGACGCTTGCACGCAGGGTTTTCATTTCATTTTCCGGGAAAAGCCGAACAGCAAAATCCATTTGAAGAAAATGACACTTCGGCTACGCTCAGCGCAAGCACAACGGATGCCTGATAGCCATTCAAAAGCCGGTCAACAAAAAATCAATTTTGATATAATGCTGTCGCTTGCAGCATAGGGAAGGATTGGTGCTTCGGGCACATAAAGAGCTACGCCGAACGTATCTTGCAACGAGGCTAAAAACGCTCGCGCACGCTTCATTCCATGGGCATTCTCTCTCCCGCACTCAAGGGCTTCATGCGGCTCCGCCAAAGCGCGATAGACAACTTTATCGGGACGCCTGCAGACAGCCAGCTCAAGGAGTTTCATTCGTTGATTGGCTCCGCGCAATACACGGAATGGGGCAAGGCGCACGACTATGATTCGCTCAATACGGTTCGGGATTTCAAGAAGGCGGTGCCTATCTCAGATTATGAGACGCTGAAGCCTTACATCGAGCGGAACATGCAGGGCGAGCAGAACATCCTTTGGAATACGGACATCAACTGGTTTGCGAAAAGCAGCGGTACCACGAGCGATAAGAGCAAGTTTATTCCGGTGAGCCGCGAGGCGCTGGTGGATAATCATTACCTCGGTGCGCGCGATGTGCTGGCGCTGCATTTCCGCGAGTTTCCCGACAGCCCGCTGATGGGTGGCAAGTGCCTGGTGATTGGCGGCTCGCATCAGGTGAATCAGCTCAATGAGCAGTCGTTCTATGGCGACCTGTCGGCAGTGATGCTGCAAAACATGCCGCTCTACAGCCAAATGATGCGGACACCCAAGCTGAACATCGCCCTGATGAATGAATGGGAGGAGAAGATTGAAGCGATGGCACGGGCCACGATGCAGGAGAATGTGACCTACATCGCCGGCGTGCCTACCTGGACCATCGTGCTCATCAAGCGCCTCTTTGAGCTTGCCGGCACCCAGGACCTGCACGACATCTGGCCGAACTTGGAATTGTACATCCACGGCGGCGTCAGCTTCACGCCATACCGGCAGCAGTTCCGGCAATTCATCCCCTCGCGGCACATGCACTACCGCGAAACCTACAATGCCTCCGAAGGCTTCTTTGCAGTGCAGGACGACACGAGCCAGGAAGGCATGTTGCTACTGCTGTCGCATGGCATCTTCTACGAGTTTATGCCGATGGAAGAATATGGTAAGCCCAACCCACAGACACTGACGCTGAAGGAGGTGGAGCTAAACAAGAACTACGCGCTGGTGATCTCGACCAATGGAGGCCTGTGGCGTTATCTGGTGGGCGACACGGTGCAGTTTACTTCCTTGCGGCCCTATCGGGTGCGGGTCAGCGGGCGGCTCAAGCATTTCATGAATGCCTTCGGCGAAGAGGTGATCGTAGATAATTCAGATGCCGCCATTGCTGCCGCCTGCGCGGAAACAGGCGCTGCCGTCAACGACTACACTGCTGCACCGGTTTATATGACCGGCGCCAGCAACGGCGCCCACGAATGGCTCATTGAGTTTGAAAATCTGCCGGTGCCTACCTCCGTTTTTGCCGCAGCCCTCGACAAGAATCTGCAGCGTATCAATTCGGATTACGAAGCCAAGCGCCACAAGGACATCGCCCTTCGGATGCCCATCGTGCATGTGATGCCCCGCGGTGGTTTCAATCGCTGGCTGAAGGATAAGGGCAAGCTGGGTGGCCAGCACAAAGTGCCGCGCCTCAGCAACGAACGTCGTTTTCTGGAAGAGATGCTGCCGTATGCAAAGCAGGCTTAGGCACCTTCTGCAGCCTGAGTATTCAGCGCTTCGATGTTTTCGAGGATTTCCCGGCGGCCCATGCCTTTCACGGTACTGGTGACGAAGTGGCGTGGAATGAACTCCCAGTCTTCTTTCATGCGGTTGATAAACTGACGCACATGGGCTGCCGTTTCGCGCTGGGTGCTCTTGTCGGCTTTGGTGAATACGAGATTAAAAGGCACCTCCCAGCGGCCAAGCTTGTCGAGGAATTCAAGGTCTGCCTTCTGCGGCTCATGCCGGCTATCAATCAGGACAAACAGTGTGATCAGATTTTCGCGCTCGCGCATATAGCCTTCAATCATGCGCTCCCACTCCAGGCGCTGACTTTGTGAGCGTTTGGCATAGCCGTAGCCGGGCAGGTCCACGAGGTACCAGTCGGTGATGCGGCCGGCAGCATCGTTGCTGCGGATGGCAAAATGGTTGATGAGGGTCGTCTTGCCGGGCGTGCCACTCACCTTAGCCAGCCCCTTGTGGGCACATAACATGTTGATGAGGGAAGACTTACCCACATTGCTGCGCCCAATGAAGGCGTATTCGGGCCGGTCGGGCTTGGGGCAGCCGCCCACTTTGGGCGAAGAAATCAGGTATTGGGCAGAACGTATTTCCATAAAAAAAGCAGCGAATTCCTGCTGCTGCGCAAGCGCGCCCTGTCGGCCCTGATTCGGCGCTTACCTTCGTGCTCCGATGGACGAAAAGCCCACCCAGGTAGTGCCGGACGCGGCCTCAAAACTAAGTAAGAAGGAACAGGTAGCGAGCATGTTTGACGGCATCGCACCGCGCTACGACCTCCTCAACCACCTCCTTTCCCTGGGCATAGACAAGAGCTGGCGGCGCAAAGCCATTCGCAGCCTCGATGCGGTGCGCCCCCGCACCATCCTGGATGTGGCCACCGGCACCGGCGACCTTGCCATCGTTGCCGCTAACCGTTTTTCGCAGGCGCTGATAACGGGCGTGGACATCTCCGCAGGCATGTTGGAAATGGGCCGAAAGAAAGTGGAAGGGCTGAATCTTTCGGAAAGGATTGCCATGCGCCAGGCCGACAGCGAGCGACTGCCTTTTGATGACGCTGCCTTTGATGCGGTTATCTGCGCTTACGGGGTTCGCAATTTTGAAAATCTAGAAGCCGGCCTTCGTGAAATGGCGCGGGTGATGCAGCCCGGTGGCCGGCTGGCCATACTTGAATTTTCAAAGCCCAAAGCATTTCCGTTTGCGCAGCTTTATCGCTTCTATTTCAGCGCCATACTGCCTCTGATCGGAAAACTGGTTTCGAAACACAGCCGTGCCTATACCTATCTGCCCGAGTCTGTCGCGGCTTTCCCCGAAGGGAAAGAATTCATCCGGATTCTGGAGCGTTGCGGATTTGCGCAGGCTAAGGCCCGTCCGCTCACCTTCGGCATTACCACGCTTTACACGGCGACCCGCTGAGCGACCTCAGGCGCGCTTTTCCAGGAAGTTGGCCAGGTTGCGCACCGTCTTTTCTGAATTCTTGACAAAGGGATTGGTCGTGTCCCAGACATAGCCGGCCAGGACGGAGCAGATTTGATTCATCAGCTTTTGGTCGCGCTGCGCAGAGAAGAAAATCTTGAAGAGGGTGCCATCATACCAGCTATCTACAAACACGCGGAAGACTTCCACGCCGGTTTCCATGTATTGCTGGTAATCAGCCTCCCAATCCACCTGCTCGCCGCGAAGCTGCCGGGCCGCAAGTTGTGCCGCGCGCTGTGCAGACACAGTGGCCAGGGTGACTCCGGAGGAGAAGACGGGATCGAGGAATTCCGTCACATTGCCGGTAAGCGCATAGCCTTTGCCATAGAATTTGTCGGTGCTGGTGCTCCAACCCTGCAGCACGCGCGGCTCTTCCCACACAAGCTCCGGCTCGCGGAAGCGGCGGGCCAGTGAAGGCTCTGCTTTGATCATGGCCAGCAACTGCTCGGTGCGGCTGCCGGGGTAGCTATCAAAAAATTCGGGGCTGCCTACAAAACCTACCGATGTGGTGCCATCTGAGAAAGGAATGACCCACACCCAGGTGGTGAGGTTGTGCACGATGATGATGATGCGATCGGGCTCCGTTGCTTCCAGGCGGAAAGGGTCCTGCATGTGCGCAAACAGGGCACGGCGGGTGTGCTGGGTGCTGGGCTTGTTGAGGCCAAAAAGCGTAGGCAGTACGCGGCCATAGCCGGAGCCATCCACAATGAACCGGGCCTGAATTTCGGCGGTGCTTCCGTCTTTGTGTTTTACGGTTGTGGTAGAGCTTCCGTCATCGTGAATATTGACCGCAACCACTTCTGTCTCATAGCGAACGGGGATGCCTCGGGCCTCGCAGGTGTCGGCTAATTTTTTATCAAAGTCGGCACGCTTTACCTGCCAGGTCCAGCTCCAGCCTTTGGTGTGCTGGTTGTCGAAGCTAAAGTCGCAGAGCTGGTCACCCCACACGAATTTGGCTCCGTTCTTATCCTGAAAATGGCAGGTTTTGATTTCGTCCAGCATGCCTGCTTCATCCAGCGCATCCATGCAACGTGGTAGCAGGCTTTCGCCAATTTGAAATCGGGGAAAAAGTTGCTTTTCTACAATGAGCACTTTCAGGCCCTGCTGATGCAGGATGGAGGCGGCAATGGTGCCGGAAGGCCCTGCACCAATAACGAGTACATCCACCTGATTGCTTTGTGTGTCTTTGGAATCCATGTAGCAATTGTTGAATTTTCTGTGCGTGGCGGAAAGGTAGCTTGGGAGCTGATAATTTTTAAAGGCCTTTGCGGTAGAAAAGAAAAAGGCTGCCCTCAAAGAAGGCAGCCTCATTCATTAGGCGAACCGGAGTTCAGGTTACTTCACTACAGACAGGCGCTGTGTAAGATTTCCTTCTTCGGTTTGAATGCTTACGTTGTACACGCCGGCAGACAGATTAGCCGTAGGAATGTCAACGCTTTGAACACCTTGGTTCATCATGCCATTGGCAACCGTAGCCACCGTGCGACCCAACGCATCCGTTACGTTGATGGTTACATTGCTCTTTTGAGACAGCGTGAACTCAAGCTTGGCCATTTCGCGAGCGGGGTTGGGGTACAGAGAAACGGAGCTTGCATTCAGTACGTTCTCAACACCGGTGGTGTTCGTGATCTTCAGGTTATCCAGCCAGCCGTATTGGCCACCGCCGGAAGTAGCTACAAACTTCACGACCATGTTGCTGCCCTTAGTAGCAGTGAGGATAGCCGTCTTGTGACGCCAGTCACCAGCTGCAGCAGGCAGGTAGATGCCGCTTACATCAGCATGAGTGGTGAGTGCGGAACCCGCTGCAGACCAAGCAGTATTCCAGGTAGCACCGCAGTCGTTAGAAACCTTCACTTCGAGCTTATCGTTACTGCCGTTTACCGCAGCGTGCGACCAGTCGAAATCAAGAGCTACGTTGGCAGCGCTGGCAGTGTTGAAGTTGCCCAACATAATATCAGCACTTCCGGACATTCCCTGATACTGAATAGCGATAGCCGTAGTAAGAGAGCCAGTTGCACCGATTACTTGATATGAACTGTTCTGCTTGAAGGGGAAGATGTTATCCGGATCCGTAGTTGTCATCGGAGAAGGCAGGGTAGTTGTGCTGGATTCAAAGTCCTGATTCCAGGGGCTCGTCAACGCGTTAGATGCACTGAAGACAGTCAGCGGGAAGGCTGAGCTGACGTTGTTGGAAGGCTGAGAATCGCTGTTTACCACTACTTCAAAGGTGTAGTTGCCGGTAGAAGCAGGGAAGGAAGCTACAGGAACGGAAGCTACTGCATACGGTGCGAGGTTGCCCGTCCAGCTTTGAGACTTAACGGTAGATGTACCATTCTTCACATTAATGGTAGCGCTTGTGATGGAACTCGTCTTGCTGTAGTTCTGGAATTTCACCGTCGGTGTGGCATTGCAGATGAAGAGGTTGTTGCCGTTGTAGGGAACTGCCTTTGCATCCACAGTAGTTGATGGTGGGTAATTCGGAGCCAAATTCACGATGTTCAACCAATAGCTTTCTGCACCCATGGAACTTCCATATCCAGCATTTGCCGAATAAACCAAGCGGTCACGGCCAATTACAGTGAAAGAGGGGAAGCCTCCATACAGATAGTTACCATTCTGAGACGCATTGTCAATGATGGGATAGTTAGTTCCCGTTACCCAGTCTCCCTGTGAGAACGTTGCATAGGAAGAACCTGAGGAAGTGCCGTGAAGTTGCGCCGTTGTGTTAGTCGATTCTCCTTCGATAAACAACACCATGATTTTCTTAGGTGTTGTGGTACCATTGGGGCCATAGTGCGTCATCAGGTTGTCGAAGACGTGGCTGTTGTGCGCACTCCAGCAGGGGCCACACCAGGCTGCCGACACGTCAATGATCACGGTGTACCCGGAGTCCAGATAGCTGTACAGATGCTGAGTTTGCCCGTTGATGTCGGTCAACGTGAAGTCTGGCGCGACACTGCCCACAGAGACCTGGGCATAGGCGCCGGCTGACACGGATGCCAGCGCGAGTGCGAGGAATAGTTTCTTCATGAGTTGCTTGTTTTGCAGCCAAATCTAAAGGCAAATGCAAAGCGGTCGGGGCAGATAGCGGCAAAAAGCGCAACTTATCAGGTTAATTTTTAAGGCCATTAATCAGAAACTTTTGGCTCTTAGCGAGTTTGTTCAAATGCAATCCTGACAGCCTGCTGACACGGATTCCCCCCAATTTTCCCCCTTCTGTCTTCTCAAGTTGGTGCTTGGGCCCCTCTTTTCCCAATCCATACTATTGCTTCGCCTACCTTCGCTGCTCGAACTCGTGGCGTCTGCCACCTCGGGGTGCCTTGCCTGTGCAATGGCTGAGATTATACCCGCTGAACCTCGACCAGGTAATGCTGGTTAGGAAAGCACACAGAGGCTCCCTGTGTAATTCGGCAAGTACATCTTGGGCATAGCAGGAAGGGTATTCCGGGCTTTTCGGAATCCTTCCAATCCAATGTCCATGCCTCTGCGCTCTACTTCCATCCTTTCGCTGCTTGCCATTTGCTGCATTCCATTTTGCGCAGCAGCCCAATCCCCCACAGCCGACAGCAGCACCCATCGTGCGCCGGCAAAGCACCTTGAGCCTATCGAAGTCCGTGCCCTGCGCGCTACGGATGATGCGCCTTTCGCCAAAAGCGAACTCAGTAAAAAAGACCTGGAACGCGGCAACCTCGGTCAGGACCTGCCCTTCCTGCTTCAGTACACTCCATCCGTCGTGACTACCTCTGATGCAGGTGCCGGCGTGGGCTACACCGGCCTTCGTATTCGCGGCACAGATGCCACGCGCATCAATGTCACGCTGAACGGTATTCCTGTAAATGATGCCGAAGCTCAGGGCGTCTTTTTCGTGGACCTGCCAGACCTGGCTTCCTCTACCGGCTCCATCCAAATCCAACGCGGCATCGGGGCTTCTACCAACGGAGCCGGTGCCTTTGGGGCCACGGTCAGCATCGCCAATCTGGGAGTGCCGGAACAGCCCAACGCCAGCCTGGCGGTTTCCTATGGCTCATTCAATACGCAGAAATATTCGGTGCAGGCCGGCACGGGGCTGCTGGGCAATCGCGTGGCCTTCCAGCTCCGCCTGTCGCAAATCAGCTCAGATGGTTTTGTAGATCGCTCTGCTTCCAAACTTCAGTCGCTTCAGCTCAATGCCCTCTGGAAACTGAGCTCCAAAACAACCCTGCGGGCGCTGGTGATGCAAGGTGTAGAAACTACTGATCAGGCCTGGAATGGCGTGCCGGAAGAAAAGTTGCGCGGCAATGATTCCTCCCTGCGTGCCCATTACCTGAATAACCTCGGCTCGCTCTATTTCAACACAGCCGACTCCCTGAACCTCTTTACTACCGACCCACGCCGTTACAACGCCTTCCTCTACAGCAACCAGATTGACCATTATCGCCAGAACTATTACCAGCTCTTCGGCGAGCATCATTTTAATAAAAAGGCCATCGGGCAGTTGGGGCTGTTCCTCACGAGAGGCTTAGGCTACTATGAAGAATTCAAAGCCAATCGGAAGTATAGCGATTATGGTCTGGCGCCCTTTGTGCCTACCCCCGGCGATACGCTTCGCCGCACCGACCTCATTCGCCAGCTCTGGCTGGATAATTACAACTATGGCCTGAGCTCCTCCTTCATCTGGCAGGCTTCTTCTGCTACCACATTGCGCCTCGGCGGAGCCGCCAGTCAATATCTGGGCAGGCACTACGGCTATGTGCTTTGGGCAGCGCAGGGTGGCGTTCCCGATCATTACCGCTGGTATTCTTTGGATGCTCAGAAGAATGATTTCAACGTGTACGCGAAGCTGGAACAGAAGGTCGGCAGGCTGCTCTTGTTTGGCGATTTGCAATGGCGCAGCGTCGGCTATTTCATGAATGGCTTTCGCGACAATCCGGAATTGCGGCCGGCGGTTACTTATCAATTCTTCAACCCTCGCCTGGGCCTCAGCTATAACGTGCCTTCCACCGGATTGCAGCAAAGGGTGTACGCTTCTTTAGCAGCAGCCAGCCATGAACCCAACCGCGATGATTTTGAATCTTCCCCTACGGCACTGCCCCAGCCCGAGCGGATGGTGGACGCAGAAGCAGGCTATGATGTGTTGGCAAAGCACTGGCAGGCCGGCGCCAATCTCTACTACATGCACTACACTGACCAACTGGTACTGACTGGGAAGGTGAATGATGTGGGGGCCTACACCCGGACGAACGTGCCCCGCTCCTATCGTGCCGGCATCGAATTGCAGGCTGCCTGGACGCCCCTGAGCTGGCTGCGCTTTCAGGGCAATGCCACCTTCTCCCAAAACAAGATTGAAGACTTCGTGGAGTACATAGACGACTACGATGCCGGCAATCAGCTCAGTGTGGCACATGGCACTACTGACATTGCTTTTTCCCCCAATACCATTGCTGCAGGCAGCCTGCAGATTTCACCCTTCCGTCAGGCGCGGCTGGCTAAGGCATTGAGCTTGGAAATGCTGGGCAAATATGTAGGCCGTCAGTTTTTGGACAATACGGGCAATGCCTCCCGAAGCCTTGATGCATATGGCCTGCTGGACCTCCGACTGCATTTCAATCCGCAGGCAAAGCCGTTTCGGAATTGCAGCTTCACCCTTGCCCTCAACAACGTCCTGAACCGGGCCTACGAAAGCAATGGTTACACCTACAGCTATCTGATGGGCGGCCAGCTTTATACCCAGAACAACTACTTCCCGCAGGCAGGTTTTAACTGGCTTTTGGGCATGAATCTGCAATGGTAATAGGGGTATAGCTGCCAACGCTGGCGGTATCTTCATGCAAGCCTGTCAGCCTGTCCCTGCGGCGCAGATTTTGACCCGGGGAATGAGCTGCCTTAAAAACCAGCTATCAAAGACGTGAGCAATCCCCTCATCGGATATTACCTCATCGCCGGCGTGATGTTTCTCGTGGGCATGATCGTCAGTGGCCGCCTGAAATCGAAGTTTAAGGAGTATGGTGAAATTCCATTGAGCAATGGCCTGAGCGGAAAAGAAATTGCCGAGCATATGCTGCGCGACAACGGCATTTACGACGTGCGGGTTCAAAGCGTATCCGGCTTCCTCAGCGACCATTACAACCCTGCGGATAAGACGGTGAATTTGTCGCCGGAAGTGTATGCAGGCCGAAGTATTTCATCGGCTGCAGTGGCGGCCCACGAGTGCGGCCATGCCGTGCAACACGCCCGCGCCTACGCTCCTCTGAAAATGCGCAGCGCCCTTGTGCCGCTTGTGCAAATCAGCACCACTTTGTCGCAGTGGGTCATCCTCGCCGGCGTCGGATTTATGTTTGGCCGCGCCAACCCTACCATCCTCCTGATAGGCATCATGCTTTTTGCAGTGAGCACGGTGTTCTCGCTAATCACGCTGCCGGTAGAGTATGATGCCTCGGCACGTGCCCTGCGCTGGATGGAAGAGCGCGGCGTCACTTCCGCCGGCGAACATGCCAAGGCAAAAGATGCGCTGGCCTGGGCGGCCCGCACCTACGTGGTAGCGGCAATTTCCTCAGTGGCCACACTGCTCTACTACATCCTGCTCTTCACCAACGGCCGCAGCCGCGATTGATACCTTTGCCGGCTCATTTCGGTTGTGATGCCCGATACACGCAAGCTTCCTTCGGAAGTTTTCGTCTGAAGCCACATGCACCGTGATGCCCGATTCAAAACCGAACTTTTCTGATGAACGTACAGCAGCTCTATACCAACTGCCTTTCCGAAGCCGCCTATTTTATCAGCCATAATGGCGAGGCCGCCGTCATTGACCCGCTGCGCGATGTGGACACCTATCTGCGCATGGCCAAAGAAGAAGGAGCAACAATCAAATACATCTTCGAAACGCACTTCCACGCCGACTTTGTGAGTGGCCACCTGGAGCTGAGCAAGGCTACCGGCGCACCGATCATCTATGGCCCGGGGACAGAAGCCGGTTTCAAATTCTATGAAGCAAAAGATGGCGAAGTGCTCTCGCTGGGCGGGCTGAAAATTCAGGCGCTGCACACCCCCGGCCATACGCTGGAAAGCACCTGCTACCTGCTGCACGATGAACAGGACAAGCCTTTCTGCATCTTCACCGGCGACACGTTGTTTGTGGGCGATGTAGGTCGTCCGGATTTGTTCTCCGGCAACCTCAGCAAAGAAGAACTGGCCAGCCTGCTTTTTGATTCTTTACAGAAGAAAATAAAGACGCTGCCCGACGAAGTGATCGTTTATCCCGCGCATGGCCCCGGCTCTGCCTGCGGCAAAAATCTGGGCCGGGAAACCTTCTCCACCATTGGGGCACAGAAGGCCGGCAATTATGCTCTGGCAGACATGAGCCGCGAGGATTTTGTGAAGGCCGTGACGGAAGGCCTGAATGAACCGCCCGCCTATTTCCCAATCAATGCGCGCATCAACCGAGAAGGTTATGAAGCCCTGGAAGAAGTGATGCAACATGGCCTGCAGGCGCTGAGCATCGTTGCTTTTAAAGAAGCTATTCAGCAGGGCGCCTGGGTGCTCGACACGCGGAGTGCCGAAGTTTTCACCGAAGGCTTTGTGCCCGGCTCTGTGTCCATCGGGCTGGATGGCCGCTTCGCGGAATGGGCAGGTTCGCTGATTCCGTTTTCGCAAAAGATGGTGCTGGTAACCGTGCCGGGCAAAGAGCGCGAAAGCATCACCCGCCTCGCACGCGTTGGGCTCGACAAGGTGATCGGCTATCTGGACGGCGGACTCGAAGCCTGGAAAGCCGCCGGCGAAACCATTGACATGATTGTGGACGTGGAGCCCGACGAGCTGGCGATGGACCTGCCTTTCGATAAACGCTTAGAAGTGCTGGATGTGCGCAAGCCCAGCGAATTTGAAGCAGGCCACGTGCAGGGTGCAACCAATTTTCCGCTTAGCGAAATGACCGACATCCTGCAGCTCGCCTCGATCAATGCCGACCATAATCTGTATGTGCATTGTGCCGGCGGCTACCGCTCAGTGATTGCCTGCTCGCTGCTGAAACGGCAGGGCTTCCACAACCTGCGCAACGTGCTGGGCGGCTGGAGCAAGATGAAAGACCTGCCCAACCTGCCAATCGTGAAGAAGCAGGAGCATGCCTGATATTGCTTTAGAGAAAAATTCGTAGAACGAATCTTAGACAACCACTACCTGCCAGAAATCTTCCGGCCGGAAATAGCGGTCTGCGAGGGCCTGCAGTTCTTCCGAAGTGATGCCCTTGTAGATGGCGACATTTTGGTTAAAATGTGCTTCGTCCAGGCCATTCAGGATAAGGCTGCGCCAACGATGCAGAAGCTGGAAGGGGCCGTCCAGGTCGCCGAGCAGGCCGCCCAGCAGATAGTTTTTCACCAGCAGCAGCTCTTCCTCCGGCGCTGGCTCGTGGCGCAGGATGTCCATCTCGGCATACACTTCACGGATGGCTGCCTCCGTCACTTCACGGCCGACTTCTGCCTGAATGATGAGCGAGCCGCCATGCATCCGTGGTTGCAAACCTGAATAGATGCCGTAGGTGTAGCCCTTATCCTCGCGGATATTCTTCATCAGGCGCGAGCCGAAATAGCCCCCGAAAAGTGTGTTCAGTACAACCATCCTCGGGAAGTCCGGATGATGGCGATTGGGGAAATGCCGGCTGATGCGAATGGCCGACTGCACACCCGCCTCATCATTCACGATGGATTGTTGCGCGGGCTTTTGATCGGTTGAAAAATCAGGAACTGACGTAGCTGTCGTGGTAATTGCTGCGGCGCCAAATACCTGATTCAATAAAGCCACTTCGGCCTCACCCACCTTGCCGCCCATAAAAATTTTCATATTGCCCAGGCGATAGGCGCTTTCATAAAACGAAAGCAGGTCTTCGCGCTGCAGTCCTTCGATTTTTTCCACCCGGCTGTAGCGGCCATAAGGATGGGTTTCGCCCCAGAGCATCGCATCAATCTGCTGGTTGGCCACAAACTCGCATTTGCGCAGGTTGAGCAGCAGCCGCTGTGTTGCATTCTGCTTGTAGATGCTCAGTTCTTCATTGGTAAACTGCGCTTCGGTGAGCACTTCCCAGACCACCGGCAACAGGCGTGGCAGGTCTTTGCTGAGGGCGTACAGGGAAACGATGCAATAATCATCGCCGGCAGACACCTGCAGGCTGGCGCCAAAAAATTCGAGTGCTTCATGCACCTGATGCGCACTGCGATGACGCGTTCCATTTTTGAGAAGACCGGCTGTGGCCTGTGCCACCATGGGCTTTTGCTCATACCAGACGCCGGCAGGAAATACGAAGTCTATTTCAGCTACTTCCTGCACGCCACCGGACAGCCAAAAGAGCGGAATGCCATTATCCAGCCGTTGTTGCTGCAAGGGCGGCAGGTTGTAAGAAAACTCGATGGCATCATGGATTTGGGGTGGCTGAGTCCGGTTCAGGCTTTGCATGGCGGCGAAGGTAAAGGCTGCCTGCGCGAGCTTCTGACGCTTGGAGATTACGAACGAACAGAATTGTACTTCCAGAATTTTTCATCCAAGAATCTGTCTCCATTTTTACGCCATGCCTGCTTTGTTACCGAGCCTGCTGGCCAACAAATGCCCCAATTGCCGCGAGGGTGCCGTCTTTGAACAGAAAGGAATTTTTCCACTCAGCCGCCTGCTGCGCATCCATCCGCGCTGCCCGCATTGCGGCCAGAAGCTGCTGCACGAACGCAACAACGGCGCCGGCATCAACTATGCCCTCACGGTGATGCTCACCTTCCTCAACCTCGTCTGGTACTGGCCCATTTTCGGGCTGAGCTACCGCGACAACAGCGTCTATTATTTTCTGGCGACGAGCATCACCATTGTACTGCTTTTGCAGCCCTGGCTCATGCGCCTCTCGCGGATGATTTACCTCTATCTCTTCATCCATTATCAACGCGGCGCTTTGCAATAGGCAGCCGTTCCTGTAGTGATTTCACAATCCTTTCCGACAGGCAGGGAAGGTGCTGAAATCATTTTGCATTGAAATTCGCAACCAACAAAAATCATTTTGCACCATGAAAAAATTGCTGTCCCTGGCCCTCGCCACCGCGATGCTTGTCACAACTGCTGCGCTTACCGCTTCCGCAAAAGGAAGTGGCGGCAAGGAGCCTGCCTTCAGTGCCGGTGACAATGCGATTGGTGTAGGGTTTGGATTTGGGCCGGCGCATACCTACGGTTTGGCCGATGTGTATTCTCCTGCATTTATGGTTACCTACGAGCACGGTATTGTGGATGAGCTGGGGGCGGGAACACTGAGTGCCGGTGCCGAGTTTGGCTATCAAACCAGCCGCTACAATTACAATTACGGTA
>JAMIQN010000080.1:0-2901 GCA_035914595.1 Chitinophagaceae bacterium
CATAGCGAAATCCGGATGAACGGAGCGTCGCAACGGATGCTTCATAGAATTCCGTTGGCTGAAGGCCCTAAAATCATTCAGAAAAATGGCTGCTTTCGTGAAGGCTGTGCCCTTACATTTGCAGCCGCTTTAGGGTCACCTGGCCGAGTGGTTAGGCACAGCTCTGCAAAAGCTGCTACAGCGGTTCGAATCCGCTGGTGACCTCAGAGAACAGAAGGCGTGCCGATTCGGTTGCGCCTTTTTTCTTGCAAAAATTTTTAGCGGAAATAGCGCCGGAGCGTTGCGTCGTAGCTAAAAGCGGTGGGCTGGTAATCAATGTACCAGCGTTTGGCATTGTGGACTATCGTGCGCCGATACTCGCGGTATTCGCGGCGGTTCATCCATGAGGGGCGGTAGCTGCGGATGTAGTTGGTGCGGGGCTGGTCTTCACCCAACATATGGAAGTGCGCATCGTGCACGAGGAAGCGCTCACGGATCAGAGATGTGACATCATCGCCATCGTGCTCCATATATTGGCCGGTTGACTGAGTGGAGGAATCATTGCGCGCATCGTCGGGCTGCGCCATCGGGCTGCCGAAGTAGCCGATATAAATGTTGGTTTCACCATTGGCGATGACAGGCTGCTGCACAGGGCTCAGATTTGAATCCAGCAATACCCCGGCAAACTCTCCGGCCTGAATTCGTGATGCATTGGTATCCACGAAAAAATAGACGGGACAAAAGCGGAAGTATCGCGACCAGTCAATGACGGTGTTCCGGATGACGGCATTGACGTCCGTGTCAAATTCGGGTAACAGGTCCTTGCGGTATTGCTCAATGTAGGCACGCTGATTTTGGCGGGTGAGCAGCTCTATCAGCATGGCTTTCGGTGGTTTTTCACCCGTTTTCGCACGCCGCCCGATTTGCAGATATTGGCCCTGAGCCGGAGCAAGCATTGCAAAAAGGCAGAGGACGGTGAGCCAGTGGCATTTTGCAAGCAGGGGCATGGAGCGGTGCTGATTTTGTTGAGGGCGAAAAAAAATCCGTGCTGCAATGTTACGCAGCACGGATTGGCTCAAACGGATTAATAGGCAGGACGTCCCGCTATGGTTGCGGCTGCGGCATTGCCTGTTGCGGGTTGGCCTCCATTTGCTGCAGTTCGGTGATGATTTGCGGGATGTGCAGGCTGGAAGCGGCAACATTGCTTGCAAGAGCCTGCAGCTCCTTCACGATAAATGCCGTGGTGGCTTTATCGTTGGCGCGAATCGCTTCGAGGGCAGTCTGGCTGATGATGCTCATGTCGCGTTGAAGGTCATTCGACATGGCATCCCGGGTTGCATCCGGCAAGGTGCCTGCATATCGAATGTCGTCACGGGCTATTTCTACTACCTTCTTCGCAATGCGGGAAGCCTCCTTGAGGTTGCCGGCATGGTAGTAGGCCGCAGCCATGTAGAAACCGGTGAAGTCGTAGGGATAGGACGTTTCGGAAATTCCGTTGTTGACGGCATTCAGAACGGCAACGGCTTCCTGCTTGCGGCCACTATTGCTCAACACATCGGCGATGCGCGCAGCATTCAGGCGGTATGGGATGAAGTTGAGGCGGTTCTTTTCATCGAAATAAACATCATGGCGGTTGGCGTTGCCCCAGATATAGGTCTTGGTGAAAAGCTGTACGCTCTTGTCCACATCCACGAAGCCTTCATCCATGGGGCCGGAGCTGGGCTGCTTATTGATTTGCTTGAAGGGCATCAGACGATAGACGGTGCCTTCGAGGCGCATGAAATCGTTCATATTGCCATACTCATCCGTCTCCTGAAGATTGGAGAAATAGAGCGGGCGCTTCCAACCTTCCTTAGCCACTGCAGCGATGATATTCATCTGCGCCAGGTCGCTCTTGGTGTAGGTGCCCCGGTTGGCTGCCAGCGTAATCCTCATGTCGTTTGAGATGAGGGAGGTATCAATATCCAATGGCCCTACGGCTGCGGCCAGCTCTGACTTGGCAGGCGTAGGAATCAGCAGATTCCGCGTGGGCATGTAGTTGACCGGTTCTTCTTCAATCGGCAGCTTGTTTTTGTCGGAAGTGAAGAAGTGGATGATTTCTTCGATAGGGAAGTAGCGGTCCTTGGGGATGTCCGGCGCTTGCGGATACATGGACTTGTCCACGTAGCGGATATACTCACGACGGTCACCAAGATATTGCTCGCGCTTCCAGATCATGGGCACGGCATCGGCATCATTAATTCGGTAGTTGAGTTGGTCAATGTACCAGTCAATACCCAGCAAGGAGGTATTGATGATGCGCACGTCCTTGCGGATGCCTTCAATTTCCTGAAGGTACCAGAGCGGGTATGTTTCGTTATCGCCGTAGGTGAACAGCACGGCATTCTTGGCGCAACTATTCAGGGTGTTGTAGGCGGTGGCCCTTGCGAGCTTTTTCTTGGATCGGTCGTGGTCATGCCATTCTTCTTTTGCCATGAGTGCAGGCACCAGCAGCAGGCAAAGGCCGGTGGTGAGGTACACAGCAGGCTGGCCTTTCACCAGCCTTTGTATCCAGTCGTAGGCCATCATCACCCCCAATCCGATCCAGATGGCAAAGGCGTAGGTGCTCCCCGCAAACGCATAATCTCGTTCGCGCGGCTGCAGTGGCGGCATGTTGAGATAAATGCCGATGGCAATGCCTGTAAAGAAGAAGAGCATCGCCACCACAAAGCCTTCCCGCTTGCGGCGGTTGAATTGATAGACCAGTCCCATGATGCCCAGAATCAAAGGCAGGAAATAGAGCTGGTTGCGCGCACCGTTATCGCGGTAGCCCTGCGGCATCTTATCAATGTCTCCGAGGCCGCGCATTTTTTCAATAGGTTTGATGCCCGAAATCCAGTTGCCATTTTTCGGCTCGCCCTGGCCTTCAAAATCGTTCTGACG
>JAMIQN010000081.1:0-3606 GCA_035914595.1 Chitinophagaceae bacterium
GGGCGTTTTGTCTTTTATGATGATTCTGGGTTGAATGTCGAGCCTGCGTTTTCGTCGTTTCCGGTGGCCTCTGCGCAGGTGCCGGAGCAAATGCTGATGCTTTGTTTTCCTGTTTGCCTGTTCATAAAGCCAGAGGTAGATGGCTTCTGTTGAAAGCATGGGAATGGCTCTGGCTTTGCAGGTTGCTGCTATTTGCTGTGGCGACCAGTCGCACCTGATGAGCCAGACGATTCGCCGGATGATGGCCGGGCAGTTGGATTTTGGTTTTGGGGGTTTATAGGCGCGGCGGGAGGCGAAGCATTGGGCGTTTGCGGCTTTATAGCGGTCCGGTGGCCTGGCGCTGTGGGTGGCGTTTCGGCGCAGTTCGCGGCTGATGGTTGCCTTGTGCACTCCGAGGATGCGGGCGATGGTTGTTTGCGAGTGCCCGGCGCTGCACAAGGCTTGTATCTGATACCTTTGTTCGCGGGTGAGGTGACGGTAGGTTTTTGAAGTCATAAGCAAACACAAAGATTGGCCGAAGCCTCATCCTAAATGCGGGGGCGCGCCCCCGCATTTAGGATGCCTCGTGTTGCACTTGGTACTTGAACTTGGGAACCATTAAAAACATAAATACAAAAATGAAATTCCTTAATATAGATTTTGATTTTAGAAAAGATAGCAAATGCGGCGACCCTGATACTGACAGTATAAGGCTATATGAAGTGCATAAGTTTCTTTGGAGTAAGACTTTGCCTTGCGGAGAAACTTGGGATTTGGAAATTAAAGAAGGTGGTTATGGTAGAATACTCCTAAAGAATCGTTTATGTGGAAGTTTATCGAGCGACAGAATGTGTCCACACTTTGTTAGAAAGTATGAAGGGAAATTTGAAGGCTGGTTGACGGATATAGAAGAAAGAAACTTTCAACACAAGATGCGAACAATCGGAGGACATATTATTTTTCCGGCTCACAAAAAAGACGGCTTTACAATTAATCAAGCGAGAGGAGTAAATAGAATAATATGCGACAGATTCGACTTGACTTTGGAGTGCATTAGACGCTATTACCGAAATGAAAAAAGCCCACTTTATGATACCCTATTGAGATACAAAGGGTTTTTTGATTTATTCGTTGATTTTGAAGGTTATACTAATTTCTTTTTGTTGCAGGACTTTATTGATGAGAACAAGCAAATAAGGTTTTCCCTTCCTTTTGACAATTTTGAACGTTCTGCTTTACCTCAGACAATTGAGGAGTATAAGAATTATATGGAACACACGTTAACTCTGATAAGAAACAGAAACAAAAGAATATTAGAAAGATAAGCCCCCTATGTCCCAAAAAATAGAAGCTACCGGAGCGCCTAAGCCAATGGGCCTTTACCCCCATGCCCGCCGTGTAGGCAACCTCATTTTCCTGTCCGGCATCGGCCCGCGCAATCCCGCCGACGACTCCATCCCCGGGCTGGAATTAGACAAACATGGTCAGTTCAAATCCTTCGATTTTGAAGCGCAGTGCCACAGCGTGTTTCGCAATGTGCGAACGGTGCTGGAGGCCAGTGGCGCCCACTGGGAAGACCTCGTGGATGTCACCGCTTTCCTCGTGGATATGAAACGCGATTTCCACACCTACAACCGCATCTACGCAGAATATTTCAGGGAGGCCCAGCCCTGCCGCACTACGGTGGGCGTCACCTCGCTGCCCAGCGCCATAGCCATTGAGCTGAAGTGTATTGCCGTTGTGAAAGAAGGAGCCTAAGCCCTTTGGTAGCGCCTACTGAACAGGAACATCTATGCGCAGCTCTTTGGAAAAACCATTGCCGCTAATCCGCCACATCACCGCGCGGAGCACAACCACCGCCGGGTCCTGATTTGCCGACCGCAGTTCGCGCACGGCTTGCTCCCACTCGCGGGCATCTCGCCGATTGAGGTGCGCACGACGGGCTGCCGTTTGCACAGCGCGGCGCAGCGCATTGGCCGAAGGCAGCTTGTAACTCAGGTCATTCTTGCCCAGGCCTTCTATGGCATACACACCGCCACTGCCCTTCACCTCTTCCCAAGCCGAGGTCTGCTTCGGCAGGCTTTCTAAAATCAGTCGGTCATTGCCGTCTTTCAGCATCAGCATTGTTTGTACCCGCTGTTTCACACTCGTCACGGTACCACCACTGCACCGCAGTTGTGCGCCATCCAGCGAGCCTGACGATAATTCATAAGTAGCTGCCCGCGCGTGCTGCAAATCCTGCTTGTGATACATCCGTGTTGTGATGCCCAGGATGTTCACCGTAATTTCTTTAAAAGCTGCCACCAGCCCGGACATGGGCGCGGTTGCTGCCGCAGGGGCCGGTTCTGCAGGAGCCTGCTGCGGCTTGCTTGCGGTGTCCGGCGGGCTGCTCAGCCCGGTGGTGTCTGTCAGTACGGGCTTCAGGTCCTGCACCTGGTCCACGAGGAGGTCAGGGTTCGTTTCCGTAACAATTGTGGATGAGTCGCCCAGCACGATAGGGCCGTGGCTCTTCTCGTTCCGCACGCCGCCACAGGCAGCGAGCAGCACAAGTGCAGGGATAGCAAACATGCGGAGGTGCAGAGCCATAGGCGAAAGTTTAGGTCGCGAAAATAGCGAGCAGCGAAAGGACAGCCACGGCCGCGCCCTTCGACTTTCGCCCAAAACGATTTTTTATGGGGCCGGCTCCAGGAATGCTATGAAGTTTCCGTTGTGATTGCGCTGAGTGTAGCTGAAGTGTCACTCACTTAACCCGGATTTCGCTGCACGGCTTTCCCCGGAAAAATGCAGCAATCAGAAGCCCTGACCCGCTCGCAGAAAACCACTGTCGGCTAACCCATATCATTCCCGACGGCAACGATTGTCAGCATTGGCTGCAGGACCGTTTTTCAGCTTTGCCTTTGGCTCCACACGGACCTGAACGGACATTTTTTCAAGAACTAAAACAGACAAGCCATGAGTACAACGCATCTGTATGAAGTGAACCTCACCTGGGACGCAGACCGGAAGGGAACGCTCAGCTCCCCCGTCCTGAATGATACGATTGAAGTAGCGACCCCGCCGGAATTTCCGAAGGGCATGCCCGGCATCTGGAGCCCCGAACATCTGCTGGTGTCTGCCGTCAGCAGTTGCCTGATGACCACCTTCCTCGCCATTGCCGAGCATTCCAAACTCAACTTCCAGAAATTCAGCGTGCAAGCTGAGGGAAAGCTGGAAGAAGTGGAAGGCAAGCTGATGGTCAGCGAAATCGTGCTGCGTCCTTTCGTGGAGCTGGACCAGGAGCTGGACCGCGAAAAGGCCGAACGCATCCTGCGCAAATCAGAAGCTGCCTGCCTCATCAGCCGCTCGCTGAAGACAAAGATTAGCATGGAAACGCAGGTGGAAGTGCCCGCCTGACAAAGCCCTCGGCAACCGGCCCGAAGGCCGTTAAGCGGCTGCTAAGATGCCCGCAATATTTGCTTGGCTTTCAACATCGTAATAATCTTACGACTCCAAAAATTTCGGAGTCCATGAAGTTGCTGTATATCGGTACGGAACCCCTTGCCGGCGCCCTTGCAGATGCGCTTAGCCGCAGCCGCGGAGCCCATGAAGTGACTACTGCTACGAACAAAGACCAGTTTCTCACCCAGC
>JAMIQN010000082.1:0-11534 GCA_035914595.1 Chitinophagaceae bacterium
CACAGTTTCTGAATCGCGTGGAGGACATCATGAAAAGAGTCTTGGAACATTCAGATGACCAAATTCCTGAGCAGCTACACCAACGAGAAGCTGCAAAAGCATTTTTTGGGCTCGTGGCGGAAGCCCTCCAAACGAAAGTGCAGGATACTGCGGTCCGTGTAGAGATCGCCACTCAAGCCGCGATGCAGATTGACGTTTTGATTCGGCAATCTGTATTTGATAGCGGCAATCCTATTGTGGATTGGGGCGGTAAATCAACCATCACAGGCCGGCTGGTGATTGAGATTGGCGACTATTTGATTGACAACGTTCGAAACCTGTACAAAATTGATTTGACCTTTCAAGAGCTTGATGAAATAGCTGAAAAGTGTATTGATGTCGCTAAGCTTCGCTATAAAAGATGATGGAAGAAGTCGAATTTGGAAGTAGGGTGATACGATTCCATTTGTTATACGCAAATAGAAAATCGCTCGGAATTGTGGTGACGCCAGAAATGCAAGTTCAGGTAAAGGCCCCGTTCAATACCCCTATTGAGACTATAAAGGAGAAGGTGCGCAAGAAGACTCCTTGGATATTGAAGCAATTGGACCACTTTCTTTCCTTTCAGCCTAAGATTCCTCCTCGCAGATTTATCAACGGAGAAACACATCTTTACTTAGGAAGGCAGTATCGCTTGCAAATTCAGATCGAACGAACCGAATCAGTCCAACTCGTTGGGCCGTTCATCAGAGTGACTGTACGGGAAAATGCACGCGTTCCTGAAGTGCTCCATGAATGGTACTTACGACAAGCACGAACAAAATTTGAGACAATTGCAGAGCCACTAATTCGCAGATTTAAGAAGTATGAAGTCCAACCAAGCTCAATCATCCTCCGGTCAATGCCAACTCGATGGGGTAGTTGCACACCTCAGGGCAAAATCATCCTAAATCCGGAATTGATCAAGGCTGCGAAAGGCTGTATTGAGTATGTGATCATCCACGAGTTGTGTCACTTGGTACACCGCAATCATACTCCCAAATTTTTTGAGTTGCAGCATAGGGAAATGCGAGATTGGCTAAAATGGAAAACCAAATTGGAAATGCTACTTGCGTAAAAGCTTCTCTCCAGTGTAGATAATGACCATTACGATGGCGGAGGCTAATCTCTTCAGCGTACTTCTATGGTTCGATTTGCAACTACATTAAGGCTGTAAACGCACATCGCCCCCCATCTCCCCTTCCCCACGAAATTTTATCCTTCCCGCTCCGCTCTGACTCCGTAATTTCGCGCGGCATTTTTTTATCTGATGAACGCCAGCGTCAAAATTTTCTCCGGTAACGCATCCAGAAACCTTGCTGAAAACATTGCCCATTCCTTCGGTAAGAAGCTGGGTAATTGCCAGATTCAGAAGTTTTCAGACGGGGAATTCCAACCCGTTTTTCAGGAGAGCATTCGCGGCGATTATGTCTTTTTAGTTCAAAGCACCAACGCCCCCAGCGATAACCTGATGGAGTTGCTGCTAATGATAGACGCGGCCCGCCGGGCTTCTGCCGGCTACATTACCGCCGTCATTCCTTATTATGGTTTTGCCCGCCAGGACAGAAAGGATAAGCCCCGTGTGGCCATCGGCTCCAAGCTGGTAGCGAATCTGCTGACTGAGGCCGGTGCCAACCGCGTGATGACGATGGACCTCCATGCACCCCAAATCCAGGGCTTCTTCGATATCCCTGTGGATCACCTGGACTCCTCGGCCATCTTCATTCCTTACATCGAAAAGCTGCAAATCGAGAACCTGACCTTCGCCTCGCCGGATGTAGGCTCCACCAACCGTGTGCGCGAAGTGGCCTCTTATTTCGGTGCGGACATGGTAATCTGCGACAAGCAGCGCAAGCGCGCCAATGAAGTAGCCAGCATGACCGTGATTGGTGATGTGACGGGCCGCGACATTGTGCTGATTGACGATATCTGTGATACGGCAGGCACCCTTACCAAAAGCGCCGCATTGCTGATGGAGCGCGGCGCACGGTCGGTACGGGCGTTCTGCACCCATCCGGTACTGAGCGGAAAAGCCTACGAAAACATCGAGAATAGTGTGCTGGAAAAGCTCGTGGTCTGCGACACAATTCCGCTACGCCAGCAGTGCTCCAAAATTGAAGTGCTGCCCACAGCAGAGCTGTTTTCCATTGCCATTCGCAACACATTTGAAGGCAAATCCATCAGCTCTCTTTTCATTCATTCTCAAAGAAAAACAGCCGGTGCTGCCGTGTAAACACAGCCGCTCCCGCAACGATATATCAACGACTGTCTCAACAAAAAAACCTGTCGGGCCGGGCATAAGCCCCGCATCGTTTTCCTCCAACTTCTAACAAAAACCAACCGCCCATTCATCAGACGGACGTTACAGGTACCCGCTCGCTGACTGAAAGGCACTAAACAAACCAGAGATACGCCATGAATAGCGTAAAAATTGAAGGAACAATCAGAAGCGAATTCGGTAAAGGCGCAACCCGCCGGCTTCGTGCTGAAGGCAAAGTACCCTGCGTCGTTTACGGGGGTGAAAAGGAAGTCCATTTCTCCGCACCGCTGCTGGCTTTCCGCCCGCTGGTGTACACCCCCGCATTTCAGCTCGCTGAGGTGGTTGTGGATGGTAAGACCTATAGCTGCATCCTTAAGGATAAGCAGTTCGACGTTGTAACCGACACACTCAGCCACGTAGATTTTCTGGAGCTGGTGGAAGACCGCAAGGTGATCGCCAACCTCCCCCTCAAGTATGTGGGTCAGCCTGCCGGCGTGAAGGCCGGTGGTCGTCTGGAAACCAAGATGAAGACCCTCAAGGTGCGCACCCTGCCCAAGTATTTGAAGGAAGCCATCGAAGTGGACATCACCCCGCTGGAACTGAATGGCAATATGCGTGTTCAGGATGTGAAGACTGAGAATATGGAAGTGATGAACTCTCCGCGTATTCCCATTGCTTCTGTAGTAATGACCCGCCAACTGAAGCAGGAAGCAACAGAAGAAGCAAAGGCAGCAGGCAAGAAATAGTACTCATTCTTGTTTCAAAATCAGGCCGTCCCAATTTGGGGCGGCCTTTTTAATGTGCCGAAATGGGCGATGGGGCTGAGTCGGGGATCTGTTTGGCCGTTCAGAATAGCGCGCATCTCTACGGCTCAGAAAGGAAATCCACACAACCCGGCAACTCCCAGTTTAAGCAGACGATTGGCGCAGAGGTCTGGGCGTTGATGAGCTGCAACAGGCGCCTTTCGGGGTATTACGGAGAGTGCTCGAACCAATTTAGAATCAGGGTGTAGTGAACCTTTACGATAGGGTGCTCCGGCTTAACCAGCTACGCTTTTGGGTAAAATCCCCGGCCTTATACGAAATCTCAAGTCACAGTCGGACGCACAGCATATTCGGACTTATCAACTTGAAAAACGGGATTTTCAACAGGATTGAAAGGGTTTTCAACATCAATTCACAGCGAAAATTGAAATGGCCCTTTTACAAGCCATTAATTTCGTCTTAAACTGCTGATAAACAATATTGTTAGCTTGCTTGCCTGAGGGTGGAAAAAAAGGGTTTGGTGGAATGGTGTTAAAAAGTGGGAGAAAGTGTTTCTTTGTGGCAGTTCGTCCCAATTAGCGCCTCATGCCCTCCTTCATCGGTGAATATGAAGTCTCCATAGATGCCAAAGGCCGCTTTCTGCTGCCTGCCGGCCTGCGCCGTCAGTTTGCGGAAGGTCAGGGCGACCGCTTTGTCGTCAACCGGGGCTTCGAGACATGCCTGGTGATGTACACCATGGAGGTCTGGAACATGATTGCAGATAAGATCAACCGGCTCAATGATTTCAACCCCAAAGAGCGCCAGCTCAAGCGCATGTTCCTGAATGGTGCCCACATCGTGGAGCTGGACGGGGCCGGTCGGATGAATCTTCCCAAGAATCTGATGGAGTACGCAGGGCTTACCAAAGACATGGTGCTTTCTGCGCAAGGAAATAAGATGGAGTTGTGGGACAAGACAGCCCACCAAAACTATATGAACGAGCATATTAGCTCGCTCAGTGATTTGGCAAGTGAGGTAGGAGGAGGGGAGGCTTTTAATCCATTCGCCTGACACGCATGGAGGCTCCCACTTTTTACCACACCACAGTTCTTTTAAAGGAAGCAGTGGATGCTCTCGGCGTAAAGCCTGACGGCACCTACGTGGATGCAACCTTCGGCGGCGGAGGGCACAGTCGTGAAATACTGTCGCGCCTCGGGCCGGCAGGGAAGCTCATCGCATTCGATCAGGACGCAGACGCCTGGCGCAATAAGCCCGATGATGCGCGGCTCATCACCGTAACGGAAAACTTCCGCTACCTGAAGCGCTTCGCAAAACTGCATTCGGTGCTGGGAAATGTGGATGGCATTCTTGCCGACCTCGGCGTCAGCTCCTGGCAGTTTGATACGGCAGCGCGTGGCTTCTCCATCCGCTTCGATGGGCCGCTGGATATGCGCATGGATGCCCGGCTGGAAACGACCGCAGCTACCGTACTCCAGACCTATACCGAGGCTCAGTTGCACAAGCTCTTCGAGCAATACGGCGAGGTGCGCAATGCCCGCCAGTTGGCCCGGCAAATCGTCAGCCAACGGACGGCTACCCCGCTGGATCGCATCGCGACGCTGAAGGCGCTGATCCAACCCGTCATGCGCGGCAAGCCGGAACGTTACCTGGCTCAGGTGTTTCAGGCACTCCGCATCGAAGTGAATGACGAGATGGGGGCCCTCCGTGAATTGCTGGAGCAGAGTGTAGAAGTCCTGCGCGAAGGCGGCCATCTCAGCATCATCACGTTTCACTCACTGGAAGATCGCCTCGTGAAAAATTTCATGAAGCGCGGCCGCTGGGCCGATGAGCGAAATGAGTTTGGACAGCTTACCACGCAGCCCCTGCTCCGACCGCTTTGGCCCAAACCTGTGGAGCCCGGCGAGGCAGAGACGAAGGCAAACCCAAGAGCACGCAGCGCGCGCCTGAGGGCCGCAGAAAGAATTTGAAAAATGAATAACGGCGCATCGCCGAAGCATAGAGAACGGAGACAGAACATGAAGAAGCAAGGGAAAGACGAAATGGTAAACACGGAGGCCGGAAACGGCCGTGCAACCGAGAAGACACCGGTGCAGCACATCCGTGCCGACCTGCGCGCGCTGCGTGCTAAGCTTTCCTATTCCGCGATTCTGGCCAACATCCCGTATGTCGTTTTCCTCGCCCTGCTGGCGGTTATCTACATCGCCAATGGCCATCGCGCGGTGGAAATGCAACGTGAGCTGAGCAAGCAACAGAAGCAACTAAAAGAGCTGCGCTGGCAATACATGGATGCAAAGACCCGCCTCATGAACATCACGATGGAGAGTAAGGTCATCGTCAGCGGCTCGGCACTTGGCCTAAAACCGCTCACCCTGCCCGCCTATTCAATCGTATTGAATCCTCAGCCCGGCGCAACACCGCAACACTAACACAACCGAATTCCCAAAGCCATCTGAAAAGAACAGCCGGATAACGAATCAGCAGCAATGAACGTCAAGCGCGACATACGATTCAGGGTTTACCTCGCCTTCACGGGCATTTGCCTGTTCGGGCTGGTCATCGTGTTGAAGGCTGCCAGGATTCAGATTTCTGAAGGCAAAGAATTGCGGCAGCTCGCTTCCGACCTGCATTTGCGCACGCAGACTATCCCTGCAGAGCGCGGCAATATCTACACAGAAGACGGAGATCTGCTCTGCTCTTCCATTCCTCAGTTTGACATCTATCTCGACCCTACCGTTGTTCGCCGTGACACCTTTTTCAAGTACCTCGATACGCTCTCAAAGGGAATCGCTCAGGTGCTGGGCACGAACTCGCCCGCCTATTACAAAAAGGAGCTTGCAACAGCGTACAAAGACAGCCTGCACTACTACCCGCTTTGCAAGAAGATCGAGTACCATGAGTACCTCGCATTGCGCGAACTGCCCGTCTTCCGTTTGGGAAAAAGGAGAGGGGGCTTCATCGTAGAAACCAAAATCAAGCGGGTGCGCCCGCATGAATCGCTGGCTGCACGCACCATTGGCCTGTGGCGTGAAAACGCACCCAGCGTAGGCTTGGAAGGCACTTTCGATTCGCTCCTTCGTGGAGTGGCAGGGAGCCGAATGGTGCAGAAGATGACGGGCGGAGTGGAGATGCCGGTGGAAGGAACGGAGTATGAGCCCCGCAATGGCTTCGACATCGTAACGACTATAGACCTCAACATTCAGAATGTGGCGGAGAGCGCCATGCTGAGTGTGCTGGAGAAATATCAATGCCTCTACGGCACCGTTATCGTCATGGAGGTGAAGACCGGGAAGATTCGTGCACTCGTTAACCTGGGCCGCGACTCTGCAACCGGCAAGTATTCGGAAAAACAGAACTACGCACTCATCCCTGCCGAACCGGGTTCCACATTCAAGATTGCGACACTCCTTTCTCTGTTGAATGACGGACTGATCAACGTTGAAGACAAAGTGGATTGTGAGGGCGGAGCAATACGTTTTGGCAACCGCGTGATGCGCGACTCTCACCTTGGTCTGCACGTGCTTACCATTCGCGAAGCGTATGCCCACTCTTCCAATGCAGCGATGGCCAAGCTTGCCTGGAATGCCTATTACAAAGACCCGATGAAGTTCATTCATCACCTGCAGGCATTGAATATTGACAAGCGCACCGGAATAGATATTCAGGGAGAGCCGCGGCCTTTCCTTGCGAAGCCCGGGGATCGTGTATGGGGAAATACATCGCTCGCTTGGCTGGCAACCGGCTACGGCGTCATCATTACACCGCTGCGCACCGCGATGCTATATAATGGCGTAGCAAATAATGGCAGGATGATGAAGCCTTATCTGGTCAGTGCCATCCGCCGCTATGGCGAGGAAACAGAGCATTTCGAGCCCGAGGCTGAGGTGGAAAAAATGGGTAACCCCGATGTTATTGCGCAGCTAAAAAAATGCACGGCAGAAGTAGTGCTCAGTGGCACAGGCCGTGCTATCAAAAGCCCCTTCTATCAGATTTCCGGCAAGACAGGAACGGCTCAGGTTGCCGACCGGATTGATGGGAAGTGGTATCCCTACACCGCCGGCATCTATCAAGGCACTTTCGTCGGCTACTTCCCCAGCGATGCGCCCAAATACACCATCTGTGTGGTTGTGCGTACGAAGCCTCACGCCGGCACCTACTACGGAGGCTCACTGGCTGCACCGGTTTTCAGGATGATCAGCGATAAAATTTTTGCGAGCGGCATGGGCACCTGGAAGGCTGGTATTGACAGCGTGATGAAGAAGGACGATAAGTCCATTTCAGGAAGAGAAGCCACTGCAGCCGCCTATCGCGACATCACCACGGCGCTTGGCCTAGGTGTGCCGGTGCCCAACTGGAATCCGCGTTCCATCACGCGCATCAGCACGGACACGACCAGCCGTCCTCACCTCTTTCATCAGCTCACGCCAAAGGGTATCGTTCCGGACCTGAATGGCATGAGCCTGCGTGATGCCGTGTACCTGCTGGAGCATGCCGGAATGCAAGTGGACGTAGTTGGACGGGGCACCATTCGCAGCCAGAGCATACCGCCGGGCAGCACCATCATCAAAGGGCAAACGATCCGAATTCAGTTAGGCTAAATCAAACCATTCACTTCTCACAACAAAGCAACCCCACCGCAAGCCACAGCGATTTTTTCATGGTCATCCTGCGCGACATATTGATGAACGTTCAATCGGCAAAGGTGTTTGGCGACGCTGCCACACCGGTCGATGGGCTGGCTATTGACAGCCGCAGGGTGGAGCAGGGCACCTGCTTCATTGCGATTCGCGGAACGGTTGCAGATGGCCACCAGTTCATTGCGCAGGCCGTTGAAAAGGGTGCTTCGGTAGTGGTCTGTGAGGAGATGCCGGCCCTTCCGGCAAAGGAAGTTTGCTATGTGCTCGTTCGCGACAGCGCAGAAGCAGCAGGCCTGATAGCTGATTCGTTTTATGGCAATCCTTCCGCATCTCTGCAGGTGGTAGGCGTCACCGGCACCAATGGAAAGACGACGACAGCAACCCTGCTCTGGCAGCTTTTCACTTCGCTCGGTTATCGCTGCGGCCTGCTTTCAACTGTAAAGAATTTGATAGGGGAAGAAGAGATTACGGCTACTCATACAACGCCGGATGCGCTTTCCATCCATTCGCTACTGGCACAAATGCAGCAGGCCAGATGCACCCATGCATTCATGGAAGTAAGCTCGCACGCCATTCATCAACGGCGCATTGCAGGCATCCGTTTCGCCGGCGGCATCTTCACCAATATCACGCACGACCACCTCGATTATCACAAGACATTCGACGAGTATATCCGCGTCAAGAAGCGCTTTTTTGATGACCTGCCTCAGGAGGCATTTGCCCTCACGAACCTGGACGATAAGCGCGGCGCCGTAATGCTTCAGAATACGATGGCTAAGAAGCAGAGCTACAGCCTTCGTCAGCCTGCAGATTTCAAAGGGAAGATTCTGGAAAACAATCTCAGTGGCCTGATTCTCGACATCAATGGCCTGGAAGTGCATTGCCGCCTCATCGGCACTTTCAATGCTTACAATCTGCTTGCTGTGTTTGGCGCAGCCTCACTGCTGGGCGAAGAGCGCGACCGCGTCCTGCAACATTTGAGCAACCTCCGCGGTGCCCCGGGCCGTTTTGAAACCCAGCGCTCGGTGCAGGATGGCATCCTAGGCATCGTGGATTATGCCCACACGCCCGATGCGCTCATCAATGTATTGGCCACCATCAATCAGCTCCGCGCAGAAGGACAGCAATTGATTTCGGTGGTGGGCTGTGGCGGTGATCGCGACACGAGCAAGCGCCCCATCATGGCGCAGGTAGCCTGCGAGCATTCCAGCAAGGCCATCCTCACCAGCGACAACCCAAGAAGCGAAGACCCGGAAACAATTCTGGACGAAATGGAAGCCGGCCTGAGCAGCGCCCAGCGCAGGAAAGCGCTTCGCATCACAGACCGGAAAGAAGCTATCAAAACCGCCGTCAGCCTGGCCCACGCGGGTGATATCATCCTCGTTGCAGGCAAGGGCCACGAAACATATCAGGAGGTCAAAGGAGTGAGGCATCACTTCGATGACCGCGAAATTCTTGCAGACACTTTTCAACTCTTAGGCCGATAAGCATAGCTCACTCCAAACACGAATCTCATGCTGTATTACCTCTTCACCTGGCTGCGCGAGCACTATGGCTTTTTTGGAGCCGGGGTCTGGTATTACATCACCTTTCGCGCAGCGATGGCCATCATTCTTTCGCTGGTCATCAGTATGGTTTTTGGCAAGCGCCTGATCGCGGTGTTGCATCGCCGCCAGATTGGGGAAACCGTGCGTGATCTGGGCCTCGAAGGTGAAAAGCAGAAGAAAGGGACCCCCACCATGGGTGGCTTGATCATCCTTTCTGCGATTTTGATTCCAACCCTGTTGTTTGCCCGCATTACCAATGTGTATGTGGTCTTGATGATCGTGAGCACCATCTGGCTGGGGCTGGTGGGCTTTGCGGATGATTACATCAAGGTGTTCCGCAAGAACAAAGAAGGTCTGGCCGGCCGCTTCAAAATTGCGGGCCAGATTGGCCTGGGCGTGATTGTAGGCTCGGTGATGTACTGGAATAATAATGTCGTCACCAGCCGTGAAGTGACGGGTGGCCAACCGGCGACTTTCAATGCAACGGAGCATGTAGTGAGTGCCCCGAGGGCGCGCCAGGATGAGAATGGGAAAGTGCGGACGTATGTATCTGTGCGGAGTGCAGTCACCACCGTTCCTTTCACCAAATCGCATGAGCTGAGCTTCGGAAAAATTGGAAGTGTCTTCGGCGAAAAAGCACAGGGCTGGCTGACGCCTTTACTCTACATTCTTTTCGTTACGCTCATCATCACGGCAGTGAGCAATGGCGCCAATATCACCGATGGTGTAGATGGCCTGGCGACGGGTGTTTCCGCAATTGCAGCCTTGTGCCTGGGTGTGTTTGCCTATGTCTCCGGCAACTTCATTTTCGCTGCCTATCTCAACATCATGCACATCCCCAATCTCGGAGAGTTGTCCGTATTCATTGGGGCGTTTGTTGGTGCCTGTGTGGGCTTCCTCTGGTACAATGCCTATCCCGCACAGGTCTTCATGGGCGACACGGGCAGCCTGGCACTGGGCGGCATCATTGCCTCGCTGGCCATCATCGTGAGAAAGGAACTGCTGGTGCCCATCATCTGTGGCATTTTCCTCGTCGAGAATCTGAGTGTGATGATGCAGGTGGCGTGGTTTAAACACACCAAACGCAAGTACGGCGAAGGGCGAAGGATTTTCCTGATGAGCCCACTGCATCACCACTATCAAAAGCTTGGTTACCCTGAAAGCAAAATCGTAGTGCGCTTCTGGATTGTGGGCATCATGCTCGCCATCCTCTCCATCGTCACGCTCAAGCTTCAATAAAAAATCATCTCCCCGAAAACCGCTCATCCATGCCTTCTTCCAACAAAAAGCTGATTATCCTGGGCGCTGCTGAAAGCGGTGTGGGCGCGGCTTTGCTGGGTAAGCAGCAGGGCTGGGATGTGTTTCTAAGTGACTTCGGAAGCATTAAAGATGCGTATCGAAAAGAGCTGGATGAGGCAGGCATTGCGTACGAAGAAGGAGGTCATACCGAATCGAAAGTGCTGGCTGCGGACTGCATTGTGAAGAGCCCGGGCATTCCTGAAAAGGCGCCCATCATGAAAGCGATTCGCAAGGCAGGCCTGAACGTGTGCAGTGAAATTGAGTTTGGCTTTCGCTATAAAGGCGATTCAAAAATCATTGCCATCACAGGCACCAATGGTAAGAGTACCACAACAAAGCTGACCTATCACCTGCTGAAGGATGCCGGCTTTGATGTGAGCATGGTGGGCAACATCGGCTACTCCTTCGCCCGCCAGCTCTATGTGCGCCCCACCGAGTGGTATGTGATGGAGATAAGCTCTTTCCAGCTTGATGATGTAGAAAGCTTCAGGCCCAATGTGGCGGTGCTGCTCAACATCACACCGGATCACTTAGACCGATACAACTACGAGATGAAACGCTATACCGAAGCCAAGTTCCGCATTGCCGGCCGGCAGGAAGCGGACGACCATTTCATCATTAATGCGGACGACCCCGTGATCGCCGACTGGATTGCCAGGCATCCGCCCAATTCTCAGAAGATCCCTATTTCCATGGACGAACAAAATGTTCTACAGACAGGCGCTTTCGTAAAAGGCGAATCAATGCATCTACGCTGCCGGGGTGAGGAAGACATGATTCCTCTTTCAGCCCTCACCCTGCGCGGAAAACACAATCACTATAACGGTATGGCAGCCGGCATTACGGCACGGGTCGCAGGAATTCGCAGTGCGCGCATCCGCGAGTCTTTCTCCACGTTCGAAGGTTTGGAGCATCGCTTAGAGTATGTAGCCACCGTGCGTGGTGTTGAGTTTATCAACGACAGCAAAGGCACGAACCTGAACTCCGTCTGGTTTGCGCTGGAAAGCATGAA
>JAMIQN010000083.1:0-4285 GCA_035914595.1 Chitinophagaceae bacterium
GGTACTTCCAAGGGCAAAGGCTTCCAGGGCGTCGTAAAGCGTCATGGCTTTGCCGGTGTCGGTGAAGCAACGCACGGCCAACACGACCGTCAGCGTGCCCCCGGTTCAGTGGGTGGCTCCTCTTACCCCAGCCGTGTATTTAAGGGGTTGCGGATGGCCGGCCGGATGGGCGGTGAGCGCGTGAAGGTGAAAGAGCTTCGCGTGATTAAAGTATATCCTGAGCAAAACCTGATTCTTATTTCCGGCTCGGTTCCGGGTCATAACGGAGCTACCGTTTTAATCCAAAAATAAAAAGAGGTAAAGGCGCGCCCGCCGCGTTCAGACCCGGAAAAAATCTTAAGCCATGCAAGTTGACGTTTTAAATAATTCAGGAGCAAAGACAGGCCGTACGGTAGAACTGCCGGACGAAATCTTTGCCATCGAGCCGAATCAACATTGTATTTACCTCTCCGTAAAGCAGTATTTGGCTGCTCAGCGTCAGGGTACACACAAAACCAAGACTCGTGCAGAAGTACACGGCTCATCTAAGAAACTGCACCGCCAAAAGGGCACAGGTGGATCCCGGAAGGGTAATATCCGCAACCCTCTGTACAAGGGTGGTGGTACGGTGAATGGCCCGCTGCCGCACAGCTACGACTTCAAGCTGAACCGCAAAGTGAAAGACCTCGCTAAGATGAGTGCACTGACGCTGAAGGCTGCTGAAGGCAAGATTGTAGTGGTAGAAGACTGGACGCTGGAAACTCCCAAAACGAAGGAGTTTTCGAAGATGATCAATGCTGTGACAGGCAATGCTCGCCGGAGCCTCTACATCACTGCAGAGAACGACCGCAACCTGCACCTTGCCAGCCGGAACCTTACAAACGCCAAGACCGTTGTGCTGTCGGACATCAACACTTACGACCTGATGAACGCCACAACCCTAGTCCTGACGGAAGGTGCTGCCAAACTTTTCAGCGAAGAAGCAGAAGCAGCCGAAGCATAAGCCCTCATTGATCAAAGAATTCACCGGGACAAAGAATCTGCTTTAATCTCTGAACTCCGAGATCAACCAACCAAGTATCCTCACAACAGCTAATAATAAGAAATGAAAGCTGCAGACGTGCTCATCGCCCCGATCCTGACTGAGAAAGTCAACGGTCAAATGGAAAAGTCCAGCCGCTACACCTTCGAGGTGGCAAAGCGAGCCAACAAGTTGGAAGTAAAGAAGGCGGTCGAAGAGTTTTATGGTGTAAAAGTGAACGACGTCAACACGATCGTAGTTCCAGCCAAGAATAAGAGCCGTTTCACCAAGGCAGGCGTGCTGCGTGGCCGCAAGAGCGGTTACAAGAAAGCCGTCGTTACCCTGGCCGAAGGCGATTCAATTGACCTATTCCAATAGTCGGTTATTAGTTCGGCAAATCCCCGTCAGCTAATCATCACAACATCTAATTAGAAAATGGCACTTCGCAAATACAAGCCTACGACAGCAGGCACCCGTTGGAGAATCGGTAATGCATACGCCGAGATTACGACGAACGTACCCGAGAAAAGCCTGCTGGAGAGCCAGCATAACACTGCTGGCCGCAATAGCCAGGGCCGTCGCTCCATGCGCTACATGGGCGGTGGCAACAAGCAGAAATACCGCATCGTTGACTTCAAGCGCAACAAGCACAACATTCCTGCAACGGTAGCCACGATTGAGTATGACCCGAACCGCACAGCCTTCATCGCCCTGCTGAATTATGCAGATGGTGAAAAGCGCTACATCCTTGCCCCGCAAGGCCTGGAAGTAGGCAGCAAGGTGATGAGTGGTGCAGATGCAGCGCCCGAAGTAGGCAACTCACTTCCGCTGAAGAACATGCCGCTCGGTACCGTTGTTCACAACATTGAGATGCAGCCAGGAAAGGGTGGGGCCATTGCCCGCTCGGCCGGCACCTATGCTCAGCTCGCGAATAAGGAAGAGCGTTACGCAGTATTGAAAATGCCTTCAGGCGAACTGCGTAAAGTGCTTCTGACCTGCATGGCCACGGTAGGCACTGTTTCCAATAGCGACCACCAACTCCAAAGCCAGGGCAAGGCAGGCCGCAACCGCTGGAAGGGCATCCGACCCCGCACCCGTGGTGTAGCCATGAACCCTGTGGATCACCCAATGGGTGGTGGTGAAGGCCGCGCTTCCGGTGGCCACCCACGCAGCCGCACCGGCAAGTATGCAAAGGGTGAAAAGACACGTAGCCGCACCAAGGCCAGCAACAAGCTGATTATCCAACGCAAGAACGGTAAGAAGCTCTCCTAAACAACCAACGACCGATTCGTTAAAATAGCAATCACGCAAATCAACAATCGAAACCACGGAAACTAAGCTGCAAGCCTCATCAGGAACAAGCTGAAATCCAAAAACAACTATGGCTCGTTCAATCAAGAAAGGACCTTACATAGATGCCAACCTGATGGACAAGGTGACGGCAATCGCTGATGGTAAGGCTAAGAAAGGGGTGATCAAGACGTGGAGCCGCCGCTCTACCATCACTCCGGAATTTGTAGGTCAAACCTTCGCCGTACACAATGGCAACAAGTTCATCCCGGTTTACGTCACTGAATATATGGTAGGCCACAAGCTGGGAGAGTTTGCTCCCACTCGCAACTTCAAGGGCCACGGCGGCGGTAAATAATCAAAGAAGCAGTGCAGCACGAGCCATCGGAACGCATTGCACATCAAAAACGAAAACAACGCAAACCGTCAGAGAGAAGACTTCAAGAAGCTCCGAGACATTGCCTGAAAAATTTTGAACTAACAATGGAAGCTGTAGCCCGCTTACGTAACCAGCCTACTTCTCCCCGCAAGATGCGTCTGCTTGCTGACCTCGTTCGTGGAAAGGAAGTAGGAGAGGCGCTGAACATTCTCAAGTTTAGCACCAAGCACCCCTCTGTACCTCTTGAGAAGCTCCTGCTGTCGGCCATCGCCAACTGGCGCGTGAAAAACGAAGATCAGGACGTTGATGCCGCCAACCTCATCGTGAAGACCATCTTTGTAGATGCAGGCCGGACGCTGAAGCGGATGAACCCTGCCCCTCAGGGCCGGGCCTACCGCCTGCGCAAGCGCAGCAACCACGTTACCATCATCGTGGATAGCAAGCCGGTAGCAGCTCCTAAAAAGGCTAAATCTTCAAACGAAACGGAAGCATAAGGGAAGGCTCCCTCACTCCAAACTCCAAATAAGAAAATGGGTCAGAAAACAAATCCGATTGGTAACCGACTGGGCATCGTGCGCGGCTGGGATTCTATGTGGTTTGGTACTAAAAAAGACTTTGGTGCCAAGCTGGTAGAAGACCATAAGATCCGTGCTTACCTGAACGCACGCATCAGCAAAGGCGGTATTGCCCGCATTGTTATTGAGCGCACGCTCGGCAAGCTCATCGTAACCATCCATACCTCCAAGCCCGGTATCATTATCGGTAAGGGAGGCACGGAAGTGGACCGTATCAAGGAGGAGCTGAAGAAGCTTACCAAGAATAGCGACGTTCAGATCAACATCATGGAAATCCGCCGCCCTGAGCTGGACGCCATGATCGTTGGTGAAACCATTGCCCGCCAGTTGGAAGGCCGCGTAAGCTATAAGCGCGCCCTGAAGATGGCGATCCAAACCGCAATGCGGATGGGTGCTGAAGGCATCAAAATCAAGGTGGGCGGACGCCTGGGTGGTGCTGAAATTGCCCGTAACGAAGAATACAAACAAGGCCGTACGCCGCTGCATACCCTGCGGATGGACATTGACTACGCCTCTACCTACGCCATGACCGTGTATGGTAAGATTGGAATCAAGGTTTGGATCTGTAAGGGTGAAGTGCTTGGCAAGCGCGACCTGAACCCGAACTTCTCTTCAGGATCTGCTGACCGCCGTGGCAGCGAAGGATTCCGTGGAGAGCGTCGTGGAGGCGGAGAACGCCGCGAGCGCCGCGAAGGTGCCGGTGGAGAACGCCGTGGAGGTGGACGTCGCTAAGCTTTCGACCCGGAAAAGAGGCATACACAACCGACAAAAATTAGCTAACAAACACAGCAGCGTTTCTGCTGAACGCAAACGATAGTAACCATGTTACAGCCGAAGAGAACCAAACACCGCAAAGCCCACAAAGGCCGCATCAGAGGTAACGCACAGCGCGGAGCTACGATCGCCTTTGGGTCATTTGGCCTGAAGGCACTGGAGCCGATTTGGCTTACCAACCGCCAGATAGAATCTGCGCGTCAGGCTATGACCCGCGCCATGAAGCGTGAGGGTAATGTCTGGATTCGCATCTTCCCGGACAAGCCA
>JAMIQN010000084.1:0-8416 GCA_035914595.1 Chitinophagaceae bacterium
GAAAAGTATTCCGGTTGAAATAGGTGCTCAACGCAATCCGCTCATTGATGCCTGCACCGAGCGACACTTTCACGTCACCATCTTCCGAACCGAGGTTCACAGCCACGTTGACCAAAGCCATGTCCAGCCCTCCGGCTATTCGGTTATTAGTCTCATGCATTGCACTGAGGCTGCGCCGAATCAGGTCATCCGAATATTCGCTGGAGCGAAGAAACTCGCGCGCATCCGCCATTGTAGCGAAGTTGGAACTCAACCCAAAGGATGTGTTCATCAGGTTGACCTGCACCCGCCGGAAGCCATCTCCTAAAAAGCAGGGAAGATGAAGCGCTGCATTCGATGCATTGTATGGATCCTGAATCGTGGCGATGGAAAATTGCGCGTGCGCAGGAAAGACGAGCACAGCGGCTATAATCAGGGCAAAAACAGTTTTCATGGAAAGGAGTATGATGGATTACAGGACGAAGGATTCAGACCTTACGCCAAATAAGAAGCGGGAGTTTCAGAACCGGAGCTTGAGGCGAAGGTCACCGGTGAGTTGAATCACTAAGGCGGCATCGCGGTTCACGCTTCGCGTCATGCCGGTCATGCCCATTGTGCTGAGATAAAGCCTGCTGGCAACGTAGTACGACTGCTTCATGCGTTCCAGTTTCGACTTACTGATGGGAATCTGAACGTAGGCCGACACCGTGTCTGTGGTGGCGCCATCGCTTGAGGTAGTACCGGCAGAAAGTATGAGTGGCCCGTCAGGAAAGAGGGAATCAAGCGCCTTCGTCTTATCGGCATTCAGGAAATAGAGTTGTGAACTGGCAGAAGCAGGCAGGCCATTATCTGCAAACACGTTGATGATGCCGCTCATACAGGTATCACAAGGGATGCCGTTGTTGTGGTCATTTGCCCCCACCGAGAACTCGGTTGTGTCTTCAGAAGTACACTCGCGGTTTGTAAACACCTCGGCATAGCTGGCGGTGAGAATATTGATTTGAACTGTAAGCCGCGAAGGGCTGGAGCCAAAAACAAGATTGCTGAAAGCGGGCGTCTTAAAGTTTTCGAGATAGAGATAGACATGATCACCGAGGATCTTATCGCTGACGGCAACGCTGAACGAATAACTGCTACCGGGCAGAATATCCTCATCTACTGTCGCAAAGCCTGCAATTGTGGTGGCTGTTGAAGTGTCTGTAGTGGTGCGCATGACGAAGCGCGTACCTGCACTAATAGCAACCGGGAAGTTGTTGGTAAACGTGCCTGAAAAATTTAGTGTGTCCACGTCCAGGCGTGCCAGGCAGCCCGTAACCGGAACTTCCGCAGGCCCAAGATGCGCAAAGTATAAGCCGGGTGAGGATACAGGTATGCCTTCCGCCTGGTCTATATCCGCCGGATGAACCTCCATATCATAGGTAATATGGCGGAACATATTGAGCGAGTTCAGCGAGAAACTACCCTTTGCAATCGGGAACAACCAGTCGCCTTCGAGGGTAGATTTTTGATCTTTTTTACAGGAAATGCCAGCCATTGCCCAACAAAGGGCCAGCACAGCCAGAGTGCGAAATTTCATAGTGCCGTAAGGAGTGATAGGTAACGCGAAAGATAATACGTAGGGGCCATTAGGGCGCTTCATTCCGTTTGGTGCCGCCATCACAGAAGCCCCTCCAAAATGCCTTTGGCAGGAAGAATGAGCACGCCTATATTTGCCGCCCAAACGGCTGCGTAGCTCAACTGAATAGAGCATCTGACTACGGATCAGAAGGTTTCAGGTTTGAATCCTGACGCGGTCACCACCAAGGCCTCATCCTCCACGATGGGGCCTTTTCTTTTGGCTGAAATGCTGCCGCAAAAACCGGCCTTCTTCCAGAAATCCCCGGGTCATTCTTCGGCATAACTAACCTCGCACATCGCCTTGTTGTCGCGCACGCCGAGGGCCTCTTTGGCTTCATTGCTCAGGCCCAGGCTACAGCCTTTGAACACCCGCCGCTGTGGCAAGGGGCCAATCACTTTCACGAAAGTGACCGAGTCGTTGTTGACGTTCCGAATTCGCAGCACTTTGCCCCTCGGTGCATCGGTGTAAAAAGCGTAAATCCCTGCCTGAGGCGTGGTTTGATAGAATCCTGCCGTTGCTTTTTCGGTCCGTAGGTTGGTGCCGTCCACGGTCTGCGCATCCCATTCTTTCTCCATCGGTGATTTGGGTGCAATCACGCTGTCAGTCGCGTTCATCCAGCCTTGTCGTCCTGCGGGCATCATGTTATCGAGGCTGTCCTTTTGAGTCTGAGCCTGGAGCAGCATCGGTTGGGCGATCAGCAAGAGCAGCAGAAGTTGTTTCATGCACATTCGGTTTTCTAAGGGCAGCTCTTCCGTTCCTGTTCTTCCTTTCAATTCGCTTCTAAAGAAGTACCCTGTTGCGCAAGTTAGTCGCTGAGGGGCGGGAGGCGGCGTCAATGCAGCGTTTCCGCATCCTGCAATCCGCATTTTTAACGAAGTCCGTATGCATCGGACGAAGCACCAAATTTTCCACCTTTACGCCGCATGAAGCGCACCTTCCCACTCATCGTTTTGCTCATCACTCTTTCGGTGCTGGGCATCTTGTTTATTCAGATGCAGTGGATCAAAAACGCGATTCAAATCCGAAAGGAACAATACTCGCAAAGCCGGCAAAAGGCACTGGAGGAAATCCGCGACAAGAGCCAGGAACTGTTCCTCACCAAACGCTTTGAAGCGACAGGAAACATCCCCGTGAACCTTGCTGCAAAGAAGCGCGTCATTGACCGGGATTTTACCGTGCAGGCCTTCACACCGGGCGAGCTGCATGACCTGATTGCACAGACGCTTCGCGCCAATAATATTCGCCAGCCTTTTGAGTATTCTGTCACCAACATCTTTGGCTCTAATGTGCTTGCTTCAGATAGTTTCAAAACGGACTATATCAAGACGAGCTACGACATCGCACTCACTAATGCCAATGCCCTGCAGCAGGAGACGCTTCATGTTTACATCGTAGAACCCAAGAACTATTTGTTTGAACAACTGGGCTGGATGCTGCTGCTCTCCTTTGCCCTCACCACCATCGTCATTTCTGCCTTTACGCTTACCGTACGCACCCTTTTCAACCAGAAAAAACTTTCTGAAATCAAGAGCGATTTTATCAACAATATGACCCATGAGCTGAAAACGCCGCTGGCTACCATCAGCCTGGCCGCAGATGCTTTGGCCAATGAACGGGTCATTCGTGATGAAGAAAAAATCAGATACTACGGCGGCATGATCAAGGATGAAAATCGCCGAATGAATAAGCAGGTAGAGACGATCCTTCAGGCGGCCCGTATCGAGCGGCAGGAAATCACACTGAACCGGACCCTGCTTGATGCACACGCCATCATCAGCAAAACGGCAGATAATCTCGCCCTTCAAATCAATGAAAAGCAGGGGGTGCTCACCCTTCATCTAAGGGCGCCGCGCCACGCCATCAACGGCGATGAAGTCCACATCTCCAACATCATTTTCAACCTGCTCGACAACGCGATGAAATACTCGCGCGACCCCATGCACATTGACATTGAAACCGCAAACGCAGGCTCTATGCTGGCCATCCGTGTTCAGGATAATGGCATCGGCATGAGCAAGGAAACGCAGTCGCGCATCTTTGAAAAATTCTACCGCGCCCACACCGGCAACCTGCATAACGTCAAAGGATTTGGCCTGGGCCTGAATTATGTGAAAGCGATGGTGGAGGCACACGGAGGCCGCGTTCGCGTGGAAAGTACGCTCGGCAAGGGCAGCACTTTCATCGTGCTTCTACCCACTGCCGCAGCCAAGGCCTGACCCATTTCCGGAAGGCTGCCTTACTCGATCAGATGCACCACGCGTGAGGGGTCGTACTTGCTGTTGGCGCGCACGGGCACCAAATCACCCATCGCACCGTTTGCGGGTTTCAGCCACACCACTCTGGTGTCGTACTTCGCCCACTTACTGTCTGACGGCTGGCGGGTCACCTGATACTGCACCTTATTCTCTCCCGACCGGTCAGAAATGAAGCGGAACACCACAATGCCTTCAGCGGGCATGGTAAAAGTGAGTTTGGGATGATCCGTCTCCTCTGTTTTTCCAAGCTCGCGACTGGGAAAAAGCAAGACCAACATGCGTTGCAGCTTCTTTGAGCTCTGCGCCTGAATATGCACTACATCGCCCTTGGCGAAGGCAAAGCCAACATCAGCATACCCACCGATGCCGGGTGAAGTGGTCACGGTGCCTTTCCCTACCTGAATGGGAGCTTGTCCGTGCACCAGAAGGGGGCACACCAACAGTGCTATGGCCAATAACTTTTTCATGGAACAAATTGGGTTTTGAAGGCTGCCTCACAAAAAGGATATGCCATCGAAATGCCGCGCAGCAAGTCTTAGCCAGTTGTGAATGCCCCTGCTCTTTGCGACTGTTTAGCAAAAAGCACCAAGTCGGTGAGGATACATTGGCCTAACCATTTTTCATTCCTCATGAAGATTGCACAAACGATAGTTGACCTGCCGCTGGACCGGACGGTAGTCAAAGGCATCCTCAGCGGCGATGAGCAGGGCTGGAGTTTTGAATGCCTCAACCTGGAGTTCCTCAAACTCTTTCCCAAAGGCGTCGTCCACAGCTTCAGCTATTTCGGTTTTGATAGCCAGCACTATCTCCATCGCCAGTTTCAATTGGCAGTAGCCAGCCGCCTTCAGGACATCCTTCGCCGGCCTCGCCGGTCGGCATCTGCACAAGCAGAAGAAGCCTATGCGGCCCACGGACCGCGCCGTTTCGTCATTCCTTAGCCGTTTCACATTCGAAAGGCGGCCAAAGCGCTACCTGTTTGAATGAGCTTGTGCCGGCTGCCGGGTTCCGGTGGTCGGTTGCACAACCGGAGGCGTGTATCCCGTACCTCCATTTTCAGGTGTAGAACCGATAGTACTTCCACCGGTGCCATTGCCAAAGAAGCCCACGCCGGCTGTTCCGGCAGGCTGATAGGTATGGTCCGGCACGATGAGGTCAACACTTTCTACAACGCCGGGCACCTGCTGCTGAAAGACGTCATGTCGTGGCCGGCTGGTGATAGCGCTGTGTGCAGTTTGCACGGTAGGAGTTTCAATGGCCGGAGTTGTTACGGTCGGCCTGCCGGGCTGGGTATCAGTCTTGTGCTGCGGGGCACTTTCGGCAGGGAATGCAGGCACCAAAAGCAATACGGTGCCGCAAAGAAGAAGGGTCCGTTTCATGATCTTAATTCGTTTGGTGAATGCCTTGATTATCGCAGGAAGCGCAGCAATTCTGTTCCTGCCACTGCTAAGGTTTCGCCAAAGAATACTGGTATTTCAGGGCGCCGCGTGAAACTGCATTCCTTCAAACTTTTCAAAGCAACATTTCCACTTTCTTTTTTTAGAAAAATTGGAAGACGACGAACCCGGAACCTACCGGGAGTGCCTGTAGGCTGATGGGGCCACTTCAAGCATGGCTTTGCCTTTGCAAATACATTTACCGTGAAAAGTCCCGCCTGATTTTATGTCGAAAGAAATACGCATTGGCATCCTGGTAGCTGCTGCGGTCCTGATATTCTTTGCCGGGTTCTATTTCCTGAAAGGCTCTAATGTCTTTTCTCCCGAGTATGAGTATCACGCTTACTTCGACAATGTGCAGGGCCTGCAGCCTTCGGCAATCGTGCAGATCAAAGGCCTTCAGGTGGGTAAGGTGAGCCACATCGTCCTCAACCGAAAAAATCTTGACAAGCCGCTCGACGTCATCATCGCTATTAGCAAGAAGACCCGCCTGCCTCGCGGAACTGTTGCCAAACTGACGTCTATGGATTTGCTGGGCACCAAAGGCATCACCTTGGAACTGGGCAATTCTGACGAACTGGTAGAAGACGGCGAACAACTGCCGTCTGCTGTGCAGGGCGGGCTGCTGGACAACCTCTCAGTAGAAGTTTCTCCGCTGCTGCAAGACCTGCGCAAAGTGGTCAATACCGTGGATTCGCTGCTGATGAATGTGAACCAGGTTTTGAATGATAAGGCTCGCAACGACCTTCAGATGAGCATTGCCTCGCTGCATCAGGCGATGGACAATTTCAGTGAAATAAGCAGCGATTTGAAGGGCAAAGGCAAGGCCCTCGGTCGCGCGATTGACAACGCCGAAAGCGTCACGGCAAACCTCAGCCGCAACAATGAAAACATTGACCAGACACTCCGGAATTTGCGCAGCACCACACAAAAACTCGCAGATGCGCCCCTCACGGAAGCCATCCGAAATGTGGACAGCATGGCCGCCAACCTGCGCAGCATTGCCCAAAAGATTAATCAGAACGAAGGCTCCCTCGGCCTGTTGGTCAACGACAAGGCCCTCTATCAAAAACTCGTCACTACTGTAGATGAGCTGGGCAAGCTTTCCGCCGACCTTAAGGCGCATCCCGGCCGCTATATCAACCTGACCATTTTTGGCAGGAAGGCGCGCGCCGCGGAATAGCACCACAGCCAGGATGCGCACAAGGCAGGCACAGCACGGGATTATCTTTGCCAGCTTCCAAAATGCACCTGCGATTGATACCTGCTTTTTTCAGGAAATGCCTGCTGCCGGTATTCCTCGCCATTGCCTTGCTTCCCTTCGGTGCTCATGCCGCACCCGCCGACACCTCGACATCGCGTACCGTCAATATCCTTTTCGCCCGCAGCTTCGTAGGCCTGCAAACGGATTCCGGTGCTATTCAAAAACTCATTGATAGTGTCGTGTTGCAGCAGGGCACCACACTCATGCGCTGCGACAGTGCTTATCTGAATTTGCGCAGCAACAATCTCGAAGCCTTCGGGAATGTAGAAATCACGCAGCCCGGCGGCACCCGCGTTACCAGCGATTACCTGCGCTATTCCGGCAACACCAAGCTGGCTTATCTGAAAGGCAACGTAGCCCTGACGGACGGGAAGAGTAACCTCTGGAGTGAAGAACTCACCTACGACGTGGCATCAAAAACGGGCGTCTATAACAATGGCGGCACCCTGCAAAACGACACCACAACGGTGAGCAGCAATCAGGGCTCTTACAATCTCAACACGCATGATGCACGGTTCACCGGCGAGGTGCTCATCTCCGACCCGAGCTATGAGGTCAGCTCCGAAGACATCGGCTACAACACCGAATCCAAAGTCGTGCGCTTCTATGCGCCCAGCGTTGTACACAATGAAAAGAGCGAGCTGCGCACCAGCAATGGCAGCTACGACAGCCGGCAGAAAATTGCTCACTTCATCGGGCGCTCTTCCATCCGCGATGGCGCTCAATTCATCGAAGCAGATACGCTTGACTATGACAAACCCAGTGGCTGGGGCCTTGCTCGCGGACGTGTAGTTGCGATTGACACACAAAACCACAACACGCTCTGGAGTGGCTTCGCATCTTACAACGATATCAGCAAAGAGCTCTTCGCACGCCTGAATCCTGTATTGCGCAATGCGCGTGAAAAAGACACTTTGTACATCGCTGCAGACACCTTTTTTTCTGCTCCGCAAAAGGCCGTAAAACCGTTGAAGAAAGACACACTGAGCCCACCGCGTAAGGCTGCCAAAAAGAAGACGGAAGGAAAAACCTCAACCGTCAAGGCCGGCACTGTTGCAACTGCAGACACTTCAGCGCCCCGCTATTTCATCGGCTATCATCATGTGCAGATTTGGAGCGATTCGCTGCAGGGCGTTTGCGACAGCATCGCCTACCTGCCCCGCGATTCGGTTATGAAGATGATGGGCGCGCCCGTCGCCTGGAGCCGCGAGAGCCAGATCACCGGAGACACGCTCCTGCTCTATATGGACAGCAGTCAGGTGCGGCGCCTTTTTGTGCCCGGTAATGCGCTGCTGGTTTCGCGCAGCGGGCCGCCCAAAGCCAATCTTTTTGACCAGGTGCAAGGCAAGACGCTCAACGCATTTTTCAAGAACAATCAGGTGGACCACATGGTAGTTTTTCCTGCGGCGGAATGCATCTATTATGCAAAAGACGAACACGGAGCCTACCTCGGCGTGAACCAAGCATCAAGCGAGCGCATGAAAGTTTTCTTCAAAGACAATAAGATCAAGCGCATCATTTTCGAGCAGGAAGTGAAGCAGAAGATGAGCCCGCTGAACAAGGTCTCGCTGCCGGGCATGCGCCTCAGTCGTTTTCAATGGTTGGAAGAGCGAAGGCCTGCCAGCAAAGAGGCCTTGTTCTCCAGATAGCACCACCGATGGACAGGACATATTGTGCTAAGGGTAACTTTAGTTTTGCCTTTTTTAAAATGCGACAATTATGTACCAGATACCATCTATCGTGTGGAACCAAATAGCCCAAGAACAAGACCTGCAAACGGAATGGGCCCGCCGAATGTTCAACTGTAGCAGCCAGGAGGAATTAAATATGGCAGTGGATCAGGAGGCCCAAAAACTTGCGAAGGCAG